>JALYZL010000229.1 GCA_030948875.1 Actinomycetota bacterium | reverse complement strand
GGTCGGGCTCGCCGACGCGCCGATCTGTGCTTCCGGCGCGAAGGAGCGGCTTGAGGCGAACACATTAGGTCGCTCCTGAAGCGGCAATGCAGCCACGCGGCAGCGGACGAGTCGGTTGCTGCCGCGTGGCTGGTTCGCGCCGGAAGCGAAAGTCCTGCGGCCTGCCTGCGGCTGTTGTCAGGCTTCTGCTGTTGCGTGATTGCGGCAGTCAGGCGGACTTCGCTCAAGGCTTCTGCATCGCCCCATCGATGGCAGCGGCCCGTGCGAGCACCGAGCCGCGTTCATGGCGGTGGCTGTCGGGCAATGTTCGGCGGCCGCGGCGGATTCACCGTGACTTTCGAGCGAGCCGGAGTTGGTGATGCGCGATCGCGCCCCGTCAGGTGGTCGCGGGGCTGATCCAGTGGTTGTGGAGCTTTAGGAGGTTGTGGGTCGCTGCTTGGAGCCGCCACTCCGAGCGCACCGCGGATCTGCCGCGCCGCTGGAATCGGCGGAAGTTGCGGTTGAACTTGTTCTGTGCGAACACCGGCTCGACCGTTGCTTTGCGGTGCTTGTAGAGCTCGTGTCCGGCGTCGCTTGAGAGCACCCTGCGCATGAACGCGTAGGGGCCGTTGTCCCATCCCGGCCTAGCGTCTTGGCGTAGCCCGGCGTCGGGTGGGACCAGCACTCCGATGCCGTCGCTGACGATGTTCTCCATCTGCCTGGTGTGCCAATAGCCCGCATCAGCCAGGACTCTCTCTGGGCGCTGTGTGACACCCGCATCCTCGAGCTCGCGTAGCGCTGCGCTGACGGCCGGTTCGAGGTGACCGAAGTCGGGGCTCTCGACCGCGACTTCCGCGGCGACGATGATCTGCCCACGAGTGACCGCGGCCTGCGCGTTGTAACCCTGTACGGTCGGCTGACCCTGGGTGCGCATCATCCGCGAGTCTGGGTCGGTCTTGTTCATCGCACCTTCAGGCGCCGGCGGCGGCGTCCAGGGTTTTGGTGGCATCCCCAGCTTCTGTCCTGACACACCAGCCGCACGCCGCCCCGCCCACCACTTCTCGTAATCCTCGCTGGCCTGGATCCCGACCTGCTGGTTCTCCTCCAGACGCTGCAGCGCCTCGAGCAACCGCTCAGCTCGCGAGCGCACGATCGGTCTCGCGTCCTGCTCGCGCCGGCGCATCAGCTCCTTGTGAGCCGCCCGCTGCCACCCCCGCCGACCCCCACCAGGCGCCACCCGTTCCGGATCAAGCTCGATCCGCTCCACCTCCGGCACCTCGTTCCGGGCCGCCTTCTTCGCCAGCCGCTCCTTCGCGGCCTTGAACGCCGCGCGGCGCCCCTCCTCGGTCCGCAGTTGCTCAGGCAGCTCGTCACCGCGATCGGGCCCGAACAGCCCGTCCTCCCAACGGTCGGTCTCCTCAGCCTCTTTGAGGATGTCCGCAACCAGCTTCTCGTAGGTGCGATTCGCGCCCCGCGACGCGTTCGCCCGGATCTTGACGCCATCGATCGAGATCACCCCGACCTCCACCAACCCCGCCTCGCGGCACAACGCCAACACTTCGGTGAACAGCTCGCCGAGCGCCCGCTCGTGCCGGCGGCGGAACTCCGCGATCGTCGAGTGATCCGGCACCCGCATCGCGGTGATCAGCTTGTAGGTCACGTCCTCCCGGCACGCTCTTTCGATCCCGCGCGAAGACCGGTTCCCGCGCGCATACGCGTGCAACAGCAGTGCAACCATCATCGACGGCTCATACGCCGCCCTGCCCTGGCCGTTCTCCCGATACGCCGAATAGAACCCGCTCAAGTCCATCTGATCAACCGCCCCCAAGATCGACCACACCACGTGATCGTCGGGCACCCACTCCGTCAGATCCGGCGGCATCAACATCGTCTGCCCCCGATCGCAAGCAATGAAGTTCTGAGCCATACCGGAAGTGTCTTAACCCGCCCGGACGGCACATCTTTGTCCGACAGCCACCGCCAGAAGCGGGTCGCACGTCCTCGCCCAGTCAGGACTGGGTGCATATGCAGAACGTCGCCTACCGCCGGCTTGGCGTCGACGCTCGGCGTGATCGCTTCGCGCGAATAGCGCTCGCCGACAGCCATCGGGCTCGGACGATCATTTCGTCGCCGATGCGCTCGTCGGGTTCGGCGCCGTTCGGC
>JALYZL010000225.1 GCA_030948875.1 Actinomycetota bacterium | reverse complement strand
GAGCACCGCCAACGGCAGACGGTTCTCCTTTGCCACCGAGGCCACCCGTTGACCAGCTTCGCTTGCTGATTCGGGGGTTGCTCCCCCCGCCGAGGAGACGTAATCGTCCTTCTTGCCGACGATGGTTTCCTTGATCTCCGACACCTTACCGGTGACTGTCTCCTTGGCCTCGTTGATGGCCTGCTTGGCCTGGCCCTTGACGTCGGCCTTCTCCGCCAACGAGGCGACCGTATCGCCCAGATCGGCGCGGGTCTGTTCGATCTCTTCGCGAACCTGCTCGGGTGTGCGGTCTTCCTCGCCGGCTAGTTCCCGGCCTGCTTTGCTCTGCTCTTGGTCCATTGCACATCCTCCTTCACGCTCTCGGCGGTCTGCTCGGGTACGGGTGGAACGGCCTGCTGAACTTTCGACTTGCCTGACAGGGCGAGCAACCCTGCAACGGCGCCGTAGACCGCGGCGACGATCAACGCGGCCAGCCAGCCGTCGACCGCACTGGCCAGCGCCAGGATCAGGCACGCAGTCAGCGCACCAATGGCATACAGCCCCACGATTCCCGCGGCGCCGAACATCCCTGCGCCAATGCCGGCGTGCTTGCCCTTCTCGGTCAGCTCGAGCTTCGCCAACTCGAGCTCTTGACGTACCAGCGTCGTCGTCTGCTCGGAGAGCTCTTTCAAGAGCTCTCCGACAGGACGATCAGACTCACTCACAGCACCACCTCCGAATAGACTGCGATCGTCATACGCGAATACCAGCTCGTCCCGTGTGCCTCCCAGGTCCTTCTTGACCTTGGAGTCTGCGGTCGAAAATCTGGTCCTTGCCTTCAGCACCGGGAGCGCCGTGGGAACCGTCGCGCAGCCGCTGATCTATATCGCGGTCGCCCCTCGGCGTGCCTCGGTCGTACGGCAAGCCGTACTGCTCGAATAGCCACCGTTCCTGGTCCTGCAAGAGCTTAGGATCAGGCCCGATGCTCGACGCGCCCACGACCTGGTGCTTACAGACGCCGATACGCGCCAAGTCGAGATAGACCTCATCCACCTCGCCAAGCAGTTCGCCCTTGGCGTCTACAGCAATCGGTCGCGCCATTCGTGCGCCTCAGTCATCTCAGTGCCCATGATCGGCCTCCGGTTGGCTTCCGACTCATCAGACCGGCTGCTGTGGGATCTGGTTACGTAATCGCCGGGCATTCGGCTCCAGCGATCAGTGGTCGCGTAACTTCGGGGACCCGACGGCGATCTAACCGTTAGCCATGACCGCTTCCATTCAAGCGGCGACCGTTTCGAACGCTTCCACTCGCACCCACCCGATCTCCTCGACCCGTGCTCCTTCGGTCAGCCTTGGCTTGGTTTCAGCGGTAGCTTCCGGGCCGGTCATGGATTCCGACGATGCCCTGATCGAGCGTTCGCGGCGGGGGGACCTGCGTGCCTTCGAGACGCTCGTCGAGCGCCATCGCGACGTGGTCTTCCGTGTGGCGGCCCGTGTTGTCGGCCCGGACGACGCGAACGACGTCACCCAGGACGCGTTCCTGCGCGCCTTTCACCGGCTCTCGAGCTTCCGTGCAGAAGCCAGCTTCCGTGCCTGGCTCTTGCAGATAACCCACCATGCCGCGCTCACCACGCTGCAGCGTCGACGGCGCGATCCGGTCGATCCCGAAGCCGTCGTCGAGGAGGTCCCCGAGACGCTGTCGGTGGAGCGCCAGCCTGCTGAGCGGCTTCAGGCCCGGGAGCGCCAGCAGCGGCTGGCGCTCAAGTTGCACGGCATGCACCCAACGTACCGTTCGCTGGTGGTGCTGCGCGACCTGGAGGGCCTGAGCTACGAGGAGATCGCCGAGGTGCTCGAGATGCCGCTCGGCAGCGTCAAGGGCCGCCTGCACCGCGCGCGCGGGCAGCTAATCGAGCTGTTGCGCGCCAACACCTACGACTGGGAGCTGCCCGAGTGAACGGCGATCCGCTCGATCCCGACTACACGACCCCGGCCGAGGTCCGTCTGAGCGAGCATCTCATGCTGCTGCGCAGCGATCCTCCGCGGTCCGACCGCGCCCTCGTCGTCGTCGTGCTGCGCGCCGCTCGTTGGCAACGGGCGGCGCGGGAGCCGCTGCTCGCACTCGGCAGGTTGGCGGCCGCGGTCTTCAACGGCATACACGGGCTGGTTCAGACCAGAGCCCGGCGGCGCTTATGAGCGCCCCGCTCGCATCCGTGCTCAGCCGGGCCGCCGATGCCGTGGGGGCGTTCCTGCCGCGGTTAGGCGGCGCGCTGGCGCTGCTGATCATCGGCCTGCTGCTCGCCCGACTGCTAGCGCGCCTATTGGTCAAGGCCCTAGAGGCTGCCGGAGTAGATAGTCTGGCCGATCGCTGGGCCGTCCACGATGTGTTGGCCAGCGCTGGACTCGGCCGCTCGCTGGCGCGCGTGATCGGGGTCGCCGTCCGTATCGCAGTGAGCATCGTGGTCGTGTTCGCAGCGCTCTCGCTGTTGGGATTGCAGTTCCTCAGCCAGTCCCTCAATCAGGGTGTCCTCGCGCTGCCGAAGGTGCTGATCGCTGCGGCGCTCGTCCTCACGGGAGTGGTGCTCGCCGGTGTCGCCCGCGAGCGGGTCGACCGGCTGGCCTACCAGCTTGACCTCCCCGTACCGCTGGGCGCGCTCGCGCATGCGACGGTGCTGGGGATCTTCTTGATCGCCGCCGCCGCACAGCTAGCGGTCTCCGCGCTGGCGCTTCTGATTCTGCTCGCGATCCTGCTCGCCGGCGCCATGGCCACCGTTGCGCTTGCGTTCGGCCTCGGCGGACGCGACGCCGCCCGCGCGCTCACTGCCGGTCGGTACGTGCGCGGTGACTACGCCATCGGCCAGGAAATATCCGTCGGTGAGGTGCGCGGACGCATCGCCGCGATCGAGGCGACCAGCACCCTGCTCGACGCCGGCCAAGGTCGGCGGATCCGGATCCCCAATCACATGCTGATCGACTCGATCGTCACCGTTCATGACGACGATCCGGAGGATGCGCCGGCTTGAGACGACGCTCAAGATCAGCGCAAGACGACTCAGCAGCGAAACCGAGGAGGAGTTCAGATGGCGAGTGCCGATAACAGTGGGCAGTCGAGATCGCGCGACGGTCGTGCGCCCGGCGGGCCGACCGACCTTAGGAGCGCGGCTTGGGGCGGTGTGCTCAAGCGCACGATCGCGGGTTTCCGCGAGAACAGCCTCACCGTGTGGGCAGCCGCACTCACCTACTACGGCGTGCTGGCGATCTTTCCCGCAATTCTCGCCCTGGTATCGATCTTGGGGCTGATCGGCCACTCGGCCACCCAGCCGCTGATCAACAACCTCTCCTCGGTCGCGTCGGGCCCCGCCAAGCAGATCATCACGAGCGCGATTCAGAACGTGCAGAGCGGCCGTGGCGCCGCCGGTGTGCTGTTCGTCGTCGCGCTGGCTGGCGCCCTGTGGTCAGCCTCGGGGTATGTCGCCGCGTTCATGCAGGGCTCGAACGTGATCTACGGCGTCGGCGAGGGGCGCCCGATCTGGAAGACGCTGCCCACGCGGCTGCTGACCACCCTCGTGCTGCTCTTGCTGCTCGCGATCGCAGCCGTGGGCGTCACCTTCACCGGCGGGCTCGCCACCCAGGCCGGCAAGCTGCTCGGCGTCGGAAGCTCGGCCGTCACCGTCTGGGACATCGCCAAATGGCCGGTGATCCTGGCCGTCGTGATGACGATGCTCTCGATTCTCTACTGGGCTTCGCCAAACGTGAAGCACCCCCGCTTCCGCTGGGTCTCGGGCGGCGCCGTCCTCGGTGTGATCGTCTGGCTGATCGCCTCAGCAGGCTTTGCGCTCTATGTATCGAACTTCGCCTCCTACAACAAGACCTACGGCGCGTTCGGCGGTGTGATCGTCTTCCTTGTCTGGCTGTGGATCTCCAACATCGCGATTCTGCTCGGCGCAGCGTTCAACGCGGAGCTCGAACGTGGACGCCAAATACAGACCGGGCATCCCGAGGAGAAAGAGCCGTTCCTTGAGCCGCGCGACACCCGCAAGCTCTGAGCTCGAAGCTCGGGTGCACTCGGCACGTGGCTGCTCGAGGCCCAGAGGAGCACAAATTCTGGCGCATACCGGCCAAGCAGTCGCGGACTGTCGCTTGTAGGGAGCCACGCAGGTGGTCGGCAAACGGCGTAGAGGTGCCGGGCTTGGCGCTCGGCTGCTCGTGGGACGGCGACGTGAGATGAGCCGTCTCAGGACTCGGTGGGCTCCGATACCGACGCCGATGGCGGTAGCTCCAAGCAGAGCGAATATGATGGCGACCAGACGGTCAATCCGGCGTCGTCACGCCCGACACCAGGTGCCGCGAAGGCGCTAAGAACAGCAGTCGGTTGGGAGCGCGATCACCACCATTGTTAGACGATGATCCCTAACGCTGCGCGTGGTAAGAGGTACATCCAGGACGGGGTATGGATTGTTTCATGCGATGGAGTTTCTCTTACCACAGGCGCATTCGCGGCGAAATCATGGTCGCGTCGCGGACCTCGCGTCGCGGCGCATCCCGCCCACGCAACCTATCTCGTGCGTCCGGTGAGCGGAGCCCTGCTCCGATGCGTCGCGGGCGGTTCTCTATCTGGGTGCTGTTGGTTGGCGTAGGCGCACTGTTGGTTGGCGTGGGCGCGACGGGAGCCGCCGGCGGCGCCAGCGGATCGCCTCGCGTGCAGCCTGCCCGTCACGGCGGCTGGCGGACGGCTGGGAGGGCTGGCGCGGGGTGTGCCGCTTCTGGCGGCGCGTCGCTGCTCTCTGCCTTCTTGGGTGGCGTGAAGCTGCTTTCGGAGACGAGCGTGCCGGTGTGCGCGACCGGGCGGCTGACGGTGAGCTTCAGTGGTGACCGGGCGACGGGCTGCGCCGCGCGCGGGTCGTGCGGCTACTCCGGCACGGAGTCGTGGCAGCCGCGCGGCGGCGGCGTCCTCGATGTTGTCTCCTATCGTTCTCATGGTCGGCGGGGGTTCGCGGCGACGCTTCTGCTGGGGGCGTCGGGAAGCCCGGTACTCGCGAGCGTCGGGCGCGCCACCGGGACGGCTGCGCCGTCGGTGTGCCGTGACAGCAGCGATGCTTTCGGCGGGTTCTTCTCACCGACCGTGAGCGATGGTCGACTCGCGGTGCGCCTCGGGGAGGGCGGCACGCCGCTGCTGGGAACGCGCTGCGCCGGCCCGCTCGAGGTCGATCTGTCGGCCGCGCTCCCGGCCGCGACGCTCAGCGTGCGGTCCGCTCTACAGGGTCAGACGGTGCTTGATCTGACGGGCACGCACGCGTTCGCCGCCGACGGGTTCGCCGGCGTGGTGGGCTCGACGATCGTGCTGCGGCTGGGCCGGCCCAGCAGATCGTCACCCCCGGGCCCTTCCGGGACGAGCCCGCCGCGTGGTGAGAGGATGCGGTCCGTCACCGTCGCCTACCGTCTGGAGGGCCTGACGGGGAGCGCCGTCGCGCAGGTTGGGGCTTCGCCGGATCCCGCGGCGTGTGGACCGCTCGATGCGTGCGGGCTCGGCGGCACGATCGGCGTCGCCCCCGGGCCGGCGACAGCGTACGTCAACGGGCAGGGGACGATCATTGCGGCGAGGGGCGCAGCGATCGATCTCACCGCCATCGGCCCGGCGCGGCGTCCCTACCGCGACTTCCTGGCCGCGCTCGGGCTGAGCGCGCGCGGAGACAGAGCCGGGATCGCGGTCGGCGGCGGCGGTGAGGTGCGGCTGCATGGCCTCATCTCAGCCGACCTGCACCAGGGCAGGGAGTGCCGCGACACAACGAGACTATTCAGTGCTGCGGTGACGCTGCGGGCCGGCGCCGGTCGCGTGCGCCTGTCGTTTGCTCCGGCCGCCTCGCAAGCGTCCGATCCGCTGCGCACCCGGTGCCCCGGTCCGGCGCTCGTCGAGCACGACCTGGCCAGCGCGACAGAGCCGCTCAGTGCGCTCAGGCCGCCTGCGCTCACGGTCGCACTGCGTGGCGCCACGTTCGGCGATGGTGTCTACCGGGTGCGGCCGACGTCGACGCTGGTCCTAACGCTGCGACGGACACGAATCAGCTCTGCAACCTACACGCTCGGGCTCGGATCGCTCCCGACACTCAACAGGCTGGAGCCGATCGGCGGCCTCCGCCCCGCGCACTAGACGCGCCCGTAGGCATGCACTCATCGGATCGAGCAGCCGGTGTCGATGTTCGACGTACGCCGTGTGGCCGAGGGTGACGACCGCGGTGGGCCCGTTCTGGCGAAAACAGCAGCCCGTCAGGATGGCTTTCGCTCGGCGCCGCTGCCAGGAGAGAATTCCTGACTGCCAAGGAGGCGAGCTTCACACAGGCACTGATTCACGTTAGACTCTCCGTCATGGCGAATTCGGGCTTTTCGGTCGGGGATCGGGTCACGAGAGTGAACGACGGGACTGTTGGCGTCGTCGTGAAGGTCGGGCCGGGGACCGACGTCGGCGTTCGCTGGGAACCCAGCGGCGTGATTCAGAGTATCGTGCCCCTCCTGCTCAAGCCGGCCTGAGAGAGCAGGGGACACCGGAGAACCCGGGGCGAGCTGTTTTTGCGGCTCCCCTAGTCGCTTCTCGTAGGGCATTCTGAGTTGCTCATTTGCAGGGCTCTTGGCTGAGCGCGCCGGACGGCGACGCTGACCGCGTTCCTGGGCAGCAACGTCCTGATTCGCCATCTCACTGGCGACTCCCCCGGAGATCGCGTCCGGGTCGACCGCTTCGCTGTCGTCGCGCAAGCCGAATCCACCGGCGTCAAGGACATTCTGTCCTTCGGCCAGTCGATCAACCCGGATCACAACATCAACCGCCGCGAGCCGTGACGCACCTGCCGGGCGCGTGGCAGGCAAAACATTCGCCGCGTTGCCGACCTGTACTGCTTCGAACCACCGACCACGAATAGCGTTGGGCCTCGTTCATGATCTCCTAACGGAATCTTCCTTGACCGGCGGGCGACAGCACCGGTGGCTTGTAGACCCATGGTCAACAGGACTACGGCCAACGCCCTGGCTCGTCGCGCCGCCGCGCGATTTGCCCGGACCGCATGGTCTCGCCCATGGCTACCAGCCCGCGGTCGTCGTGACCAGCGCCGATCAGATTCCG
>JALYZL010000164.1 GCA_030948875.1 Actinomycetota bacterium | reverse complement strand
GCGCGGGCCATGGCGACGGGGTCGTGGGCCCGGGAGATGGCGCTGGCGCAGAGCACGGCGTCGCAGCCTAGCTCCATCGCCAGGGCGGCGTCTGAGGCCGTCCCCACGCCGGCGTCGAGGATCACGGCACGCCGGCGCGCTCGATGACGATCGACAGGTTGTACGGATTGCCGATCCCCATCCCGCTCCCGATCGGGGAGCCGAGCGGCATCACCGCCGCGCAGCCGACGTCCTCGAGGCGCCGGGCGAGCACGGGGTCGTCGGTGGTGTAGGGGAGGACGACGAAGCCGTCCTCGACGAGCGTCTCCGCGGCCTCGAGCAACGCGGGGGCGTCGGGTAGGAGGGTGCGATCGTCGCCGATGACCTCGAGCTTGATCCAGTCGGTCTCGAACGCCTCGCGGGCAAGCTTGGCGGTGATCACCGCATCACGGGCGGTGAAGCAACCGGCCGTGTTGGGGAGCACGGCGACGCCCGCCGCGTCGAGCACGCCGAGGATCCCCCCTGCCGCGTTCGGGTCGATGCGCCGCAGCGCGACCGTGCACATCTCGGTCTCCGATGCCCGCAAGGCCGCCGCGAGGACGTCGTGGTTGGTGAAGCCGCCGGTGCCCAGGATCAGGCGCGAGCCCAGCGAGCGACCGGCGATGATGAGCTCGTTCTCCATCGCCTCATCCTCCCTGAATTGCCGAGAGGACCTCGATGCGGTCGCCGTCCTGCAGCGCCAGGCTCATCCAGCGGCGACGCGGCACTACCTCTCCCTGCACGGCGACGGCGACGCCGCGGGCGGCATTCTTTACCTTGAGCTCCGCGAGCACGCCGGCGACGGTGGCGCCATCCGGTAGCTCCGTAGCGGTGCCGTTGACGGCAACGATCATCGTGCGTGCGCCTCCACGGGCGCGAAGCGGGTCGGCGCGACGGGGGCGGCCTCCGCGCGGGCTTGCTTCCCTAGCAGTCCGGCGAGGACGAGCTCCGCCGTCAAGGGCGCGAGGAGGACCCCGCCCCGGTGATGGCCGGTGGCCCAATGAAGCCCGGCGACGGCGCCCGGGCCGATCGCAGGCACGCCGTCGGGCGTGGCCGGGCGCAGGCCCGCCGAGCACTCGTCGATCTCGAGCTCGGAGAATCCGGGCACGAGCTCGATCGCCTCGCGCAGGAGCTCGAACACCCCCCCGGCGGTGACGCTCTGGTCGAAACCGCGCTCCTCCATGGTGGCGCCGAGCACGTAGCGCCCGTCGCCCCGCGGCACGATGTAGCCGCGTCCCATGCGGAGAACATGCTCGACGAGCCCGGGACCGGCGCGATCGTGCAGGCGAAGGATCTGGCCCTTGACGGGCCGGATGGGAACGCGGGCGGCGGAGGGCAGGCCGGCGAGGTGACCGGACCACGGCCCGGCCGCGATCACGACGCGCGCTGCGGGCACGTTCTCGCCGCCACGCAGGACGAGACCGGTTACGCCGTCGCCGTCGAGCACGATCTCGGCGACCTCGGCTCCGGGGCGCAGCACGGCGCCGGCGCGCGTCACCGCCTCCGCGAGAGCGGCGGTCAGCCGTCGTGGGTCGATCGCGTGGTCGGTCGCGACCTCGAGGGCGAGCCTGAGCGTCGGCGCCAAGGCCGGCTCCATCCGCCGGGCGGCGCTCGGACGCAGTCGCTGCACCTCGAGCTCGAGACCGCTTCGCATCGCGAACTCGCGCTCGAGCGCCTCGGCCTCGTCGGCGTCGCGGGCCACGGCCAAGGTGCCGGAGCGCACGTAGCCAGGATCCCTTCCCGACGCCTCCGCCAGCTCGGCGACGAACTGCTCGTATCCCGCGGCACTGCGCAACCCGAGGGCGAGAAGCCCGCGCTCGGTGAGACTCGCCTCGCTGATCGGCGCGAGCATCCCGGCCGCCACGAACGAGGTCTCGCCGCCCGGCCGGCCGCGCTCGAGCACGGTGACCTGCAGCCCGGCTTGGGCCGCCCGCCAGGCCACCGCGAGCCCGATCACCCCGCCGCCGATCACGACAACGTCGGGGTCGGGCGATGCTCCATTGTCGTCGTGCATGCGCTTCCTCCCTGCGCGGGCATTACCCCGATCAGGTTCAGACGGTCGGCGGATCTGTAATTCCGCCCTCTCAGCCCAACGGTTGGGCTCCCGTTGGGGCCAATGTTAGCGCCACGGGCATGGCAGACTCAGGGGCGTGACCGACCGCCGTCAGCGTCTTCGCACCGCGCGCCTCTACCTCGTGTGCGACGCGCGTCCCGAGGCCTTCCTCGAACGCGCCCTCGCCGGCGGCGTCGAGATCGTGCAGTTGCGGATGAAAGCGGCCGACGATGACGCCATCGTTCGCGCCGGCGAGGTCTTCGCGCGCCGCTGCGGCGAGCACGGCGCTCTCTTGATCCTCAACGACCGCCCCGACCTGGCGGCCGAGATCGGAGCCGACGGCGTCCATATCGGTCAGGACGACGCGTCGCTTGACTGCGCCCGCGCGCTGATCGGCCCGGACCGGCTCCTCGGACTTTCCACCCATACTCCCGCCCAGGTGGACGCCGCGGCCGGCGTCGACTACATCGGCGTCGGCCCCGTCCACGCCACGCCGACCAAGCCCGGTCGCCCGGCCGTAGGTCTGGCGCTCGTGCGCTACGCGGCCGCCAACGCCCGGGTGCCC
>JALYZL010000136.1 GCA_030948875.1 Actinomycetota bacterium | reverse complement strand
ACCCTCGGCCAACTGGCGGAGCACCATCGCCACCCCCTGCAGGACGTCGAGCGGCTCGAAGCCGGATACGACGATCGGCTTGCCGTAGTCGAGAGGGATGAACTCGAACGGCCTCGCGCCGACGACGGTGGAGACGTGGCCGGGGCCGATGAAGCCGTCGAGCCTGAGATCGGGCGACTCGAGCAGCGCGCGCAGCGGCGGCACGATCGTCACGTGGCTGCACATGACCGAGAAGTTGGGTACGGCGTCGGCGCGGGCCCGCTTGAGCGTCAACGCCGTCGACGGGGCCGTGGTCTCGAACCCGATCGCGAAGAACACGACCTCGCGATCGGGGTTCTGCCTGGCGATCCGCAGGGCGTCGAGCGGCGAGTACACCATGCGGATATCCGCCCCGCCGGCCTTCGCCTCGAGCAGGCTGCCGCTCGACCCTGGCACGCGCATCATGTCGCCGAAGCAGGTGAAGATCACTCCCGGCTCTCGGGCCAGCGCGATTCCGTCATCGACCCGGCCCATCGGGATCACGCAGACCGGGCACCCCGGGCCATGGACCAGCTCCACGTTCGCGGGCAGCAGATCGTCCACGCCGTACTTGTAGATCGAATGGGTGTGTCCGCCGCAGACCTCCATGAACTTGTAATGGCGACCCGGCTCCACGAGGGAGAGGATCTCCCCGGCGAGCGCCTGGCCGAGGTCAGCATCACGGTATTCGTCTACGTATTTCATCTGGCCGGAGCCTCACTTTCATTGAGCGCATCCGCGCTCATCCGGGCTTGTGCCGGCGAATCTTGGGCGCCAGAGAGCGCCGCGATCGCCGTGCCCGCGTGTACGAGTATCTGGTCGCCGGGGCTCACCGGCTCGACCAGCGCTGTCTCCACCGTGTGGCGCCCGCCGTCCTCGTCGGCGCACAGCGCCAGACCGCGATCGGAGTCCACGCGGACCACCGTCATCGGGTCGCCATCGTCGCCGCAGGTGATGCAGTGGTGCTCGTCGCAGGTCGGGCTCGGCGCCCTGACGGATGCACGGTCGGCGATCACTCGATCACGCTGGCCTTGAGTTCCTCAAGTTCCTGTTCGTAGTCCGCCCCCATGCGCTCGAGCAAGTCGCGGGTCGCCCGCGCTTCCTCCTCGTCCACCTGGGAGATCGCGAAGCCGACATGGATGAGAACCCAGTCGCCCGGACCGACGCCTGAACCGTCCGCGTCGAGCAGTCCGATGTTGACATTGCGTCGCACTCCCGCTACATCAACTTTTGCCAGCCTATTCTCGTCATCGACGATCTCGATGACCTGACCTGGTATCGCCAAGCACATAAAGCTGACGTCTCTCCTCTCGGATCCTGCCTCTGCCAGGGGCAGCCAACTACCCTACTACTCGGCATTGGCCGTGGAAGCTCCCTGCGGTTCTACCACGACGCCGGTCGTTCTACCAGGCGACGGGAGGCCCGTGTGGAGGCTCGGTAATGCCCGTTACGTCCCGCGGCTCGGTCGCCTCGATTACCTGGGTAGCGACCCTATATGTGTTGCGCTTACAGGCACTTTCTGCGCCATCGCGCTCGTGAGCGTAGACTGATCCGGGTGGTGCTCGCGGGCGTAGACCGACGTGACGCGATCGGCTGCTTGAGGGATCGGGAGAGGCTGCTGCGCTATATCCACTGAAGACCGAGAACCGAACCCGAGACGACCCCAGAGGTCCGGGCATCCTTACCTCGGGCGGCGCAAACCGCTGTCGCCGTCTCTCTACACCTACTTGCTCGATGCCGACGACGACCTGGCGCAGGAGTTCGACGTCCGCCTGCGGCTGGCGGTGCGTCAGGTGGCGACGGCGCGCGTCCTCAACGCCGAGGTGGGCGCCTGTGACCTCTCGCGCTGGTTCGAGGCCGCGGGGCGCGGCCCGGGGCTGCTCGTTCTCGACGGGCTGATCGCGATCGACGCCCGCGTCGGCGATCGCACCGCGACCGAGCTCATCGGACCCGGCGACCTGCTCCAGCCCGCGTGCCCGCTCGCCGAGAATCTGCTCGAGCGCAGCGACGCCTTCCGGGCTCTGAGCCCGACCAGGTTCGCGCTCCTCGACGGGGACTTCGCCGATCGCGTGCGACCCTGGCCCCAGATCACGGGCGCGCTGTTGAAGCGCGCCGGTCGGCGTATCGCCGACCTCGACGTGCTGCGGGCGATTACGTCCCAGCCCCGGCTCGAGGTGCGCCTGGTGCTCCTCCTGTGGCACCTGGCCGCACGCTGGGGTCGCGTCGAGCCGGCCGGCATCCGCGTCTCGCTGCCCCTCACCCATCGCATGCTCGGCCAACTCGTCGGCGCCGAGCGACCGTCGATCTCCCACGCTCTCGGTCGCCTCGCGCACGCCGGCATGGTCACCGGGACAGCGGGCGATTGGCACCTCCACGGCACCGTCGAGGATCACCTCGAGGCACTGATCGAGCGCACGGCCCGGCTTCCCGAGCGGACCCGTCCGAACGGCCGGTCCACCCGCCCGAAGCTTGCCTCGGGTGGATGACCGCCCACCACGCGTCGGCACAGAACGACGAGCGCTGCCGGTGGAGCCGGGCTCAATCGGCGCCCCGCCCTTAGCAGCCGTTTACATCTTCCCCTCTATGCCATAGTCTCTAATGAGAGAGGCATGGCTATAACAGTTACCCAGCTCACCGCATTCCTGGCAGTCGTGCGTGGCGGCTCGGTAACGGCGGCGGCCGACGAGCTCATCGTGACGCAGCCGTCGGTGTCGGCGGCGATCGCCGCGCTGTCCCGCGAGCTCGGCTCGGAGCTCTTCGAGCGCGCCGGGCGCGGAATCCGGCCCACCGATGCCGGCACCGCCTTTGCCCCGTACGCGGAGGACGTGATGGGCCTCCTCGACCAGGGGCGCCGCGCCGCCCGCGAGGCGGCGGCGGTGGCCGCGAGCAAGCTCAAGATCGCCGCGGTGACGACCGCCGCCGAGTCGTTCGTTCCCCCGCTCATGCGCGCCTTCGGCCAGGACCATCCGGGGCTCGAGCTCGCGCTCGACGTCGGCAACCGCCAGCGGGTGCTCGCGCGCGTGCTCTCCCACGCCGCGGACGTCGCGGTAACGGGCCGCCCCCCCGCCGACGATCGCCTGATCGCGATGCCGATCATGGACAACGAGATCGTCTGCATCACCTCGCCCGAGGACCGGCTCGTGGGAACCGGGCCGATCAGCGCCAGCGACCTCGCCGACCGCGCCTGGCTGCTGCGCGAGCCGGGCTCGGGGACGCGCACGCTGGGCGAGCAGTTTCTCGCCGACCGCGATCTCGTCCCGGAGACGCTCACGCTCGGCTCCAACGGCGCGATCAAGCAGGCGGCACGCGTCGGCCTGGGTGTCTCGCTGCTCTCACGAGCCGCTGTCCAAGCCGAGATCGAGGCCGGCCTGCTCGGCGAGCTCGAGCTCGAAGACCCTCCCCCACCCCGTCCGTGGTTCGTCCTCCACTCCGCGGTCGGCCCGGTCAGGGCCCCCGTAGCGGCGTTCGTGGCCTTCGTGAGGAGCGCCGCCGCGCTGGGAACGGCCGGCGTCGTCTCGACGCGCGGTAGCTACGCGCGCTGAGGGCCCGCGAACCCTAACCCCGCACGTCCACGCGCACGCCGGGGCTGCCGAGCGCGACGGCCGCCCGCGCGGTGACGAGCTGGTAGAGGATCAGCACCTGAACGATCGCCAGCGATTCGGAGCGGTGCAGCTGGTGTCCGATCGCGAACACGCCGAGCCGCTCGGTGCGCAGGTGGCTGGCGAAGTGCATGCGGTCCCACACCGCCTCCTCGATCGCCGCCGCACGGTCAGGGCTGATCGATCCGGGCACGAGCAGGTGGGTCTCTGACCGCTGCTCGGTGAGGGTGATCCCGGCGCCGTCCTCGTCTACGAAGGGCGAGAGATCCGGATGCGGAAGACTGGGTCGCATCTTGGCCAACGCGTCGAGGCGGTCCTGATCGCCGTCCTCGCCCGGCATGAACGAGACGACGATGTCCGCGTAGCGCTGCTGGGGCCTGATGTGTACCTCGGCGTCGCCCTCGCGCCGGTCGAGCTCGGCGAGCACCTCATCGGTGGTGTAGCCGCGACGCGTGATATCGCGCTGCACCTTCCACTGCCGCCTGAGCTCCTCTGGAGGCGCCATGTAGACGCGCACGTCATAGGCCTCGCGCAACGCGGCGGTGTGGAAGCCGAGCATCCCCTCGACGATCGTGAATTGGGCTGGGCGGACGTACTGCGAGGCGAGGAAGGTGCCGTCGTTGTGCCGGTAGATGGGCTTGAGGATCGGCTCGCCCGCGCGCAGGTGGGCGATATGCCGCTCGAGGACGTCGAGATAGTTACCGGCGGGATCGAGCGGGCTGATGCCGTGCTCGGCCCGCTGGCGGCGGTCATAGCGGTGGTAATCATCGGCGGCGACCCGAGTCACCTGCGCCTCGCCGAGGATGCGGACGAGCCCGCGCGTCAGCGTCGTCTTGCCCGAACCCGAGTCGCCGACGACGCCCAACATGATCGGACGAGGCATGAGCGGGTCTCAGCTGGCCGGTTGCGGCTCGGTCGCGCGGCCCGAGCGAGGGTTGTTGGGCTCGACCACGGAGCGCACGTTACCCGCTCCGTCAACCGGCGCGCTCGGAGCGCCGGCGACCACGATGGCGAGACCGGGTCGGGTGCGCTCGACGCGCGGAACGACGTCGAGCACCGACTCGCGCGCGCAGTACTCGATGTCGTCGCCGAGGCCGGCATCGACGAGGGCCTGGGCGTTAGCACTCGCGGCCAGGACGTCGAAGGCGTTTGGATACGCGCGCGCCACCGCCTGAGCCGCCAGAGCGGCGTCGGTGCGCTCTCCGGGAAGCCCCGCGGACAAGCGCCCGGCCACGTAGACGTCCTCGAGGGCGACCTGACCGTACGTGCCGGAGCACACGATCTGGATCTCGGCGCCGGAGAGCTCCGCGCGCACGGCGTCGAGGTTCATCAGGCAGGCCAAGAGGACGAGCGGCGCGCGGTGGGACGCCTCCACGATCGTCGGCGCGCCATTCGTCGTCGCGAGCACGAGCTCCTCGGCGCAGTCGTGGGCCACGTCGGCGGGCGAGTTGCCGAGATCGAATCCCGGGGGCATCTTGCCGTGTTGCTCGCCCGCGAGACGGCGGCCGCGAGCGCGCATGCGCAGGGCTCGCTCGAGGCTGTCGACGCACAGCACCCGCCGATAGCCGGAGGCGAGCGCCTGGGTCGCCGTGGTCGTCGCGCGGAGCACGTCGATCACTACGGCGAGGTCGGCGGCTTTGGCCTCGGCGGGGGTGAACGCTACGTCAATCACGCGGCGCAGCCCGCCTTCATGGACACGAGTGGCATCGGTCGCTCCTAGGTCGTCGGGGGCCGCCGCGGCGGGCGCCGTAAGTGGCGTGGGCTGGGCGCTCGCGACGGTACTACGAACCTAGGATCTTACTCATCAAGCAACCACAAAGATTCACTGTCAGCTTCCGAGCGTGGCCCTATGGGTGCCCGGAGCGCCCATATCCGCGCGCGGTTCGGTACCGTAGAGCCAGGTCCGGGCCTCGCGTACCCATAAGCGAAACTCAATGCTAATCAGAAAAATCATTACTTGACATTTATGCTGAGCAAGACTAGGTTCTCTTGCCAGAACGACAGGAAGGGTTGGAGATGAATAACGCGACGACGACCGAGATCAAGGACCGGTGATGGCAGCCTCTACTGACACCAAGAAGGACCGCTGGGCATCCGGCGTCACGCCCTATGCAGAGATGGGCTATTACGACTCCGACTACGAGCCCAAGGACACCGACATCCTGTGCGCCTTCCGCATCACCCCGCAGCCCGGCGTCGACCACATCGAGGCGGCGGCAGCGGTGGCCGGCGAGTCATCGACTGCGACGTGGACCGTCGTCTGGACCGACCGCCTCACCGACCACAAGCATTACCAGGCCAAGTGTTATGACGTGCAGGAGGTTCCCGGTCGCGAGGGTGAGTACATCGCCAAGATCGCCTATGACATCGACCTCTTCGAAGAGGGATCGATCGCCAACCTGACGAGCTCGATCATCGGCAACGTCTTCGGCTTCAAGGCGCTCAAGGCGCTTCGCCTCGAGGACATGCGGATCCCCACCCACTACCTCAAGACCTTCCAGGGTCCCCCCCACGGGATCGTCATGGAGCGCGAGTACCTCGACAAGTTCGGCCGGCCGATCCTCGGTGCCACCGTCAAGCCCAAGCTCGGCCTCTCGGCCAAGAACTACGGGCGCGTCGTGTTCGAGGCGCTCCGCGGCGGGCTCGACTTCACCAAGGACGACGAGAACATCAACTCGCAGCCCTTCATGCGCTGGCGCGACCGCTACCTCTATTCGATGGAGGGCGTCGAGCGCGCCGCCGCGACCACGGGCGAGGTCAAGGGCCACTACATGAACGTGACCGCGGCCGACATGGAAGGCATGTACGAGCGGGCCGAGTTCGCCAAGGAGCTCGGCAGCATCATCATCATGATGGACCTCACCGTCGGCTACACCGCGATGCAGTCGATGTCGAAGTGGGCACGGCGCAACGGCCTGATCCTCCACCTCCACCGCGCTGGCCACGGCACCTACACGCGGCAGAAGACGCACGGCGTCTCCTTCCGCGTGATCGCCAAGTGGGTGCGCATGCTCGGCGTCGACCACGTCCACGCGGGCACCGTCGTCGGCAAGCTCGAGGGCGATCCCCAGATGATCAGGGGCTACTACGACACCCTGCGCCTGGACCACGTCGAGGAGAACCCGGACACGGGGATCTACTTCACCCAGGATTGGCTCTCGATGCCGGGCGTCATGCCCGTCGCTTCGGGTGGCATCCACGCCGGCCAGATGCACCAGCTGCTCGAGTACCTGGGCGAGGACGTCGTGCTCCAGTTCGGTGGCGGGACGATCGGCCACCCGATGGGCGTCGGCGCCGGCGCCACCGCCAACCGCGTCGCCGTCGAGGCCATCATCCAGGCGCGCAACGAGGGCAAGGACTACTTCAGCGAGGGTCCCGACATTCTCGAGAAGGCGGGCAAGGGCTGCCCGGAGCTGAACGCCGCCCTCCAGGTGTGGAAGGACATCACCTTCAACTTCGAATCGACCGACACCCCCGACTCCGTGGCTACCCCCACCGTCGGCTGATCAGGGAGCAGATAGCTCATGAGACTCACTCAGGGAACGTTCTCGTTCCTCCCCGACTTCACTGACGAGCAGATCGAGGCCCAAGTCGTCTATTCGCTCGAGCAAGGCTGGGCGATGTCGGTCGAGCACACCGACGACCCACATCCGCGCAACTCCTACTGGGAGATGTGGGGGGTGCCGATGTTCGACCTTCCCACTGAGGACGCCGAGCAGTTCATGCGCGAGGTGCGGGCGTGCCGCGAGGGATTCCCCAACCACTACATCAAGGTGCTCGCCTACGACCCACAGCGCGGACGTCAGACGACCGCGCTCAGCTTCATCGTCAACCGTCCCGCCGAGGAGCCCGGATTCCGGCTCGACCGCCAGGACTCCCACGACCGCGTGATCCGCTACACGCTGCACCCGTACGCGACCGAGGTGCCGGAAGGCGAGCGCTACCCGAACGGCGCCGCGGCCACCAACGGTGCCGCTGCCTCCGCCGGCGAGAAGTCGGACGGGGATGGCGCCGGCAGCTGAAGCCGGCGGGCGCGTGGCGATGGAGCAATCAGCGGTTCAAGAGGCCGACGAGCCTACGAACGGCAGTAGCGCCGAGCCCGAGCGGGAGAAGGTCGAGCAGCTCCTCCGCGACGCGGAGATCGAAACCGTCCTCGGCGAGCTCGACGATGAGCTCATCGCGCTGACGCCGGTGAAGACGCGGATCCGCGAGATCGCGGCTTTGCTGCTGGTCGACAAGCTACGTCGCGAGCTCGAGTTGAGCTCGAACCGGCCGACGCTGCACATGTCGTTCACGGGCAACCCGGGCACCGGCAAGACGACGGTGGCGATGAAGGTGGCCGACATCCTCCATCGTCTCGGGTACATCGATAAGAACAAGGTCATCGCGGTCACCCGCGATGACCTCGTCGGTCAGTACGTCGGTCACACCGCGCCGAAGACCAAAGAAGTGCTCAAGCGCGCTTCCGGCGGCGTGCTCTTCATCGACGAGGCGTACTACCTCTACCGGCCCGAGAACGAGCGCGACTATGGCGTCGAGGCGATCGAGATCCTCCTCCAGGTGATGGAGAACGAGCGCGAGAACCTTGTCGTCGTCCTCGCCGGCTACAAGGACCGGATGGACAACTTCTTCAGCACCAATCCGGGTATGAGCTCGCGCGTCGCCCACCACATCGACTTCCCCGACTACACGGCGGACGAGCTGCTGTTGATCGCCCGGTTGATGGTCAAGCGAGAGCAATACGAGTTCACGCCGAAGGCCGAGGAGGCGCTGCGCGACTACCTCGAGCGTCGCATGCAGCGCCCGCTCTTTGCCCACGCGCGCAGCGTGCGCAACGCGATCGAGCGCGCGCGGCTGCGGCAAGCGAACCGGATTTACCAGGCGACCCTTGACGGAACGATGCCGACCCGCGAGGATCTCGTGCGCATCGAGGCGGAGGACTTTCTGAAGAGCAGCGTGTTCGGTCTCGATCGCCACGACGACGATACCCCACCACCGGACGCGAAAAGCGATCCGGCCTGAGCAGAGGCGAGCAAATGTCACGTCCCGTCATCCTGGGCGTCGTCGGTGACTCCGCGACCGGCAAGACGACCTTCACGCGAGGCCTCGTCCGGCTCCTCGGCGAGGAGAACGTCACCCACGTTTGCACGGACGATTATCACCGCTACGACCGCGCCCAGCGCGCGGAGCTCAACATCACCCCGCTCGACCCCGACTGCAATTACATGGACATCATGGCTCAGGATCTCGCCCACCTGAGCCGCGGCGACGCCATCCTGAAGCCCGTCTACCGCCACACCGATGGCACTTTCGACGCGCCCGTGTACATCGACCCCGCGCGCTTCACGGTCGTCGAAGGCCTGCTCGGCTACTACACGCCCGAGATGCGCAACTGCTACGACGTCCGCGTCTTCCTTAGCCCTCCCGAGGAGATCCGGCGCCAGTGGAAGGTGCAGCGCGACTGCTCGCGCCGCGGGTACACGACCGATCAGGTGCTCGCCGAGCTCGATCGGCGCGAGCCCGACTCCGAGGCGTTCATCCGCCCGCAGCGGCGCTACGCGGACATCGTCGTCTCCTTCGTCCCCGGCGAGAGCGACGAAGCGGACGAGCTCGACGCGCAGCTCATCCTCGGCCCCGAGCTGCCCCATCCCGACCTTTCTCCACTGGTCACCGGCGGCCCGGACGGGATCTCGATGGTCGACCAGGGCCGCGACCGCCTGGTGGTCATCCCCGGCCGGCTTGACCCCGATCAGGCGGCCGAGATCGAGGAGGCGATCTGGGAGCGCATGCACTTCGCGAGCCACCTGCGCGCCGGACGGCTCGGTGAGTTCACGGTCGGCACCCAGCTCAACCGATCGGAGTCCCTCGCCCTCGTGCAACTGCTCGTGCTCTACCACCTGGCCACCGCCACCGCGAAGATCGCGCTCGGAGGCGCGGGCGCCCGCACGGCGCAACGACGCGACGCACTGCCCGTCCACCCCGCCGCCCAGCCCGTCGAGGCAACGGAAGCGGCGTCATGAGCGTCGGGGTCCCAGAGAAGGGCTCGATCTCCCGCAGCGCGGGGACCAGCGAGCTCGATCAGCTGTGCGTTGACACCATTCGCACCCTGGCGATGGACGCCGTGGAGAAGGCGAACTCGGGCCATCCCGGGCTGCCCATGGCGATGGCGCCCGTCGCCCACGTGCTCTACACGCGAGTGCTCAAGCACAACCCCGCCGACCCCGCATGGCCCGATCGCGACCGCTTCGTGCTCTCGGCGGGACACGGCTCGATGCTCCTCTACGGCATCCTCCACCTGACCGGCTACGACCTGCCCCTGTCTGAGCTCGAGCGCTTCCGGCAGTGGGGATCTCGCACCCCGGGGCATCCCGAGCGGCTGCTCGACGCCAGCACAGAAGGCCACGTCAGCACACCGGGCATCGAGACGACGACCGGGCCCCTCGGCCAGGGCTTCGCCAACGGCGTCGGGATGGCGATGGCCGAGCGCTTCCTGCGCGAGCACTACGGGTCCGAGGTGATGGACCATCGTGTGTTCTCGATCTGCTCCGACGGCGACCTGATGGAGGGAGTGAGCGCCGAGGCGGCGTCGCTGGCCGGTCACTTGGGGCTCGGTCGACTCGTCTACCTGTACGACGACAACCACATCACCATCGACGGCGCCACCGAGCTGAGCTTTGCCACTGAGAACGTCGAAGCACGCTTTCGGGCCTACGGCTGGCACACCCTGACCCTCGAGGACGTTAACGACCTCGAGGAAGTCCAGGCTGCCATCGAAGCCGGGATCGCCGAGGAGGAGCGGCCGACGCTGATCCGGGTGCGCTCGATCATCGGCTACCCGGCGCCCCACAAGCAGGGAACCGCCAAGGCCCATGGCAGCGCGTTGGGCGAGGACGAGGTCAGGGCCACCAAGGAATTGCTGGGCTGGGATCCCGACGCCCACTTCGTCGTCCCCGATCGAGTACGCGAGGCCTACGCGCCGGTCCGTGACCGCGGGGAGCGACTCCAGGCCGGATGGGAAGACAGGTTCGCGGAGTGGCGGTCCCAGAAGCCGGAGCTCGCCGCCGAATGGGATCGAGCCTGGGCTGGTGAGCCCGAGCCTGGAATCGAGGAGGCGCTGCCCAAGTTCGATCCCGCCGAGACGGAGAAGCTCGCCACCCGCGCCGCGAGCGGCAAGGTGCTGGAAGCGATCGCGCCGTACCTTCCGACCATGGTGGGCGGCTCCGCCGACCTCGCCGGGTCGACGCTGGCGATCCTACCCGGCGATGACGCCTTCGGGCCCGGAACGACGGGACAAACGGTGCACTGGGGCATCCGCGAGCACGCGATGGGCTCGGCGGTCAACGGCCTGGTGCTCCACGGCGGAATCGTGCGTCCGTATGGCGGTACGTTCCTCGTCTTCTCCGACTACATGCGCGCCGCGGTTCGCCTGTCGGCCCTGATGAGCCTGCCCGTCGTGTGGGTGTACACCCACGACTCCGTCGGCCTGGGCGAGGATGGCCCGACCCACCAGCCGATCGAGCACTACGCCGCCTTGCGCGCGATCCCGGGGCTGACGGTGATCCGGCCGGGTGACGCGAACGAGACCTCGCAGGCTTGGCACACGGCGCTCGAGCACGATCGCGGTCCCGTGTGTCTGTTGCTCACCCGCCAGGGCCTTCCCGTACTCCCCCCCGGCGCCGTCGGCGACGGCCCGAGCAAGGGCGCCTACGTGCTCGCTGACGCACCCGAAGGCGCCGCCGATGCCATCATCGTCGCCACCGGCTCCGAGGTCTCGGTGGCCATGGCGGCTCAGCTCAAGCTGAGCGAGAAGGGGGTGTCGGCGCGCGTCGTCTCAATGCCCTCCTGGGAGCTCTTCGAGGAGCAGACCCAGGAGTACCAGGACGCCGTCCTTGCCCCCGGCGTCCCCACCGTCTCGGTCGAGGCGGGCATCTCCATGGGTTGGTCGCGCTGGGCCGAGGCGCACGTCGCCATCGACCGCTTCGGCGCCTCGGCGCCGGGCGACGAGGTGATGCGGAAGCTCGGGATCACCCCGGACCATGTCACCGCCGTCGTGCTGGAAACGCTGGGCCGCGACGCGCCCCAGGACGCATAGACTCGCCGCCGACCCACGATCGGTTCGAGACTCGCCACCCTCTGCTGCCTGAGCCTCGCCATCGCGGGGTGCGGCGGCGGCTCGGCCCGTCCGCAGACAATTACCGTGCGCCTCAGCCAACCGGCGCCCGTCACGACGTCGAGTCCGCCCGCCACCGCACCGACACCCACGACGGCCGTCCCGGGATCCCCGCCGCGCCTGATCGCCATCCTGCCCGCAGCGAGACGCCACGGGTTGTTCGATTGGGTGCCCGCCGCGCTCGTTCGAGGCCAGCCGGCCATCTGGATCTCCCGCGTCCCTGCCTATCGCGACGGCGCCTACACGGTCACGCTCATGCGCCTCGATCAGCGTCTGGTAACCCTCCATCTCCACGCCGGCGCGTCTGAACCAGGCGGCTCGGGGTGGCGCTACGGACCGGTTATCGGCGCGGGCGAGGAGCGGAGCGTCGTCGCGGCCTTCAACAGCGGCTTCCGCGAGTCCTACGGAGCCGGTGGCTTTGAGGCCTACGGCCGGGTCGGCTGGCCTCTACGCCGCGGCAAGGCGTCGGTCGTCATCTATCGCGACGGCTCCGCCGACATCGGCCGATGGCAGGAAGGGGTACCGGCGCCCGGTCGGTCGGTGGCGGCGGTGCGGCAGAACCTCGGGCTCCTGATCGACGGTGGCCAGATCCCCGGGAGCGTCGATACGTGCATCAAGCGCTGCTGGGGCGATCCGCTGCACGAGCAGCCGATCGTGGCCCGCTCTGGGCTGGGCGTCACCGCCGACGGCCAACTCGTCTGGGCCGCCGGGCACAATCTCTCCGTACGCGCCCTGGCACAAGCACTGGCCTCCAAGGGCGTCGTCCGAGCGATGGAGCTCGACATCAATCCCGCCTGGGTCGCCGGCTTCCTCTACCCGCATGGTTCCGGACCCACCCACCCTGCCCCCGCCCCCGCCCCCGCCCCGATCGCGCTCGTGCCCGGCCAGATGCCGATCTCGGGGCCGTACCTCCATCCCTACTTCCGCGATTTCTTCACCGTAAGCGTGGTCGCGCCCCCCGCCGGATGAGAGCAGGGCTGCTGGCGGCTGTGATCGTCGTGGCACTGGCGGCCACGGCACCGGTCGCCGGCGCCGCGTCGCCCACCATCTCGCTGACCGCCTCTCCGAGCGTGGTGCGCAGCCGCGGCTCGGTCACCCTGTCCGGTCAGGTCATGCCCGCAGCCGCCGGAAGCGTCGTCTCGCTGTTCGCGAGCCCGTACCCGTATCCGGTCGCGAAGCTGCTCGGCACCGCGACCACCGCGCCCGACGGCTCGTTCTCCTTCACCGTGTCCCCGGACCGCAACGTCCACTACCGCGCCGAGCTCGCGGGCACGAGCGTGTCGGCGCGCACCTCGGTCGCCGTCGAGGGGAAGATCGCGACCCGGGTCAGGGCGCTGCCTCTGGGACTCGCCAAGGTGAAGCTCCTCGTCTTTCACCCCAAGGATCTGTTGTGGGGAGACGCCCGGGTCACGTGGTCGTTCGCCAGCGGCTCGAGCACCCGGTTCGCCCCCGCCCCGGCGACCCGCACCGTCCGGCTCAGTCCGTACGTGGCCGAGGTGGTGACGACGGTGGCCCTGCCCGCAGGCCGCTTCCGCTGGCGGGCGTGCTTCCACGCGCCCGGTGACCTCGCGTTGCTCGACCCGCGCCGCCCGCCCGGGTGCACCGGCTGGGGAGATCACGGCGGCGGGTCTCTCCCCGTCGGCTTCCCCGGGCCCGGAGCGGTCACGCGCGCGGCCTCCTACCTGGCCACGCGAACGGGCCGCACCGCCTTCGCCGTCGAAGACACCGAGGGTCGCATCTCGGGCGTGCACATCCATTGGACCTTTACCACCGCGAGCGTCGTCAAGGCGATGCTCCTCGTGGCCTACCTGCGCCGCCTCGACGCGATGGGTCAGCGAACGGTGGACGCGGGCAGCAATTCGTTCCTCTACCCGATGATCCATATCTCGGATAACAGTGCCGCCACCAAGGCGTGGTCGATCGTCGGCGACTCGGGCCTCTACTCGGTGGCCAAGGCCGCCGGCATGACCGATTTCTCCGTCTCCGGCTTCTGGCTCACGGCGCTCCTCAGCCCCGCCGACCAGGCGCACTTCTTCTTCATCATGGACTCGCTCATCCCCCGCGAGTTCGTGGGCTATGCCCGGTTCCTCCTTTCGACGATCGAGCCGTCGCAGAGCTGGGGCATTCCCGTGATCGCGCGCCCGCTCGGGTATCGGACCTACTTCAAGGACGGCTCGGAGCCGACCGGCCTCGGCCAGCTCGTCCACCAGGTCGACCGCCTCGAAGGCCACGGACGCGTGTTCTCGATCGCCGTGATGACCGACGGCGATCCGAGCATGCAGTACGGGATCGACACGATCCAAGGCGTGGCTGGCGCCCTGTTGGGATAGCCGACGGGCGTGTGAGGCTTCTTCACCAACTTTTACCCGCACACGCCATCATCTCTTTTATGGCGCGCGTACTTGTAGTCGACGACGAACCTGCGGTGAGGCGGGCGCTCGAGCGCGCGCTGCGGCTCGAGAGCTACGACGTGTCCCTCGCCGCCGACGGCGAGGAGGCGCTCGACTCGCTCGCCACCTCGCCCGCCGACGCGGTGATCCTCGACGTCGCCATGCCCCGCCTCGACGGTCTCGAGGTCTGCCGCCGACTGCGCCAGGCCGGTGACCGCACGCCGGTCCTCATGCTCACCGCGCGCGACGCGATCGACGACCGGGTCGCCGGCCTCGACGTCGGCGCCGCCGACTACCTGGTCAAGCCCTTCGCCCTGCGCGAGCTGCAAGCCCGGCTGCGTGCCCTCCTGCGTCGCTCCGGCGACGGCCACGAGGGCGAGGTGCTCCGCTACGACGACCTGTGCCTCGACCCGGTCGCGCACGAGGTCCACCGCGGCGAGCGGCGGATCGAGCTCTCGCGCACCGAGTTCCTGCTCCTCGAGCTCTTCATGCAGCACCCCCGCCAGGTGCTGACCCGCACGACGATCTTCGAGCGGGTGTGGGGATACGACTTCGGACCCACGTCCAACGCGCTCGGGGTGTACATGGGTTATCTGCGCCGCAAGACCGAGGAGCGAGGCGAGCCCCGCCTGCTCCATACGGTACGCGGCGTCGGATACGTCCTAAGGGACTGAGGTCAGTGCCGCTCCGTCGTCGACTTGCGTTCGTGGCCGCCGCCGCCGTCGGGGTGGCGATCGTGCTCGTGGCGCTCGTTTGCTACATGGAGGTGAAGGGCCAGCTACGGGGGCAGGTGGATGATTCGCTGAGGGCCCAAGGGGCGCTAGCGTCACGAGGCGACCCCCACGCATTCGGCGGCTATGACGTGCCCTCGCTCCCGGCGAGCGCGGGGGGACCGGCGCCCTACGCCGAGATCGTCGCCGCCAGCGGCGCAGCCGCAGCCGTACCGGGAAAAGCCGGCCTGCCCGTCACCCCCACGGCGCGGGCCGCTGCCCAGGGCCGGGCCGGCCAGTTCTTCTCCGACGTGACGGTTGGCGGCGTTCATCTGCGCGAGATCACCGTTCCGGTCACGCTCCAGATCAACGGCCAGAACTCAGCGGGCGCCGTCGAGCTGGGCCGCCCCCTCCACGACGTCGACGGCGTCCTCTCGAACCTGCGCGTGATCCTCCTCCTCCTCTGCGCGGCCGGCATCGCCCTCGCCGCCGTGCTCGGTCGGATCGCCGCCAGCCGCGTGTTGGCACCTCTGGCCGAAGTAGCGCAGGCCGCCGAGCACATCAGCGAGACCGAGGATCTCGCCACGCGGATCCACGTACGCGAGGACGACGAGGTCGGTCAGCTCGCCACGCGCTTCAACGCCATGCTCGATCGGCTCCAGAGCTCGCGCGAAGCGGTCGACGAATCGGTGCGCGCCCAGCGCCAGCTCGTGGCCGACGCCTCGCACGAGCTGCGCACGCCGGTCACCAGCCTGCGCACCAACGTCGAGGTCCTCCTCGAAGGAGGCGCGCTGTCCGAGGAGGATCGCGACCGGCTGCTCTCCGACATGGTCGAGCAGAGCGAGGAGCTGAGCGCCCTCGTCGGTGACCTGATCGAGCTCGCCCGCGGCGACCAACCGATCGAGGCTCCCGATGACGTGAGGCTCGACGGGATCGTCGAGGAGGCCATCGACCGTGCACGCCGCAACGCCCCTTCCGTGACCTTCGAGACCGATCTCGAACCCGTCGTCGTCGACGGCGTCCCCGAGCGTCTCCTACGTGCGGTCAACAATCTCCTCGACAACGCCGCCCGCCACACCAACCCCGGCACCATCGTCGAAGTGCGGGTCGACTCAGGCGGCGTACGCGTCCGCGACCACGGCCCCGGCGTCGATCCTCAGGATCTCCCCCACGTCTTCGATCGCTTCTATCGCGGGGTCAACTCCCGCGGCCGCCAAGGCTCCGGCCTCGGCCTGGCCATCGTCCGCCAGGTCGCCGAGCAGCACGGCGGCTCGGTTACCGCCGCGAACGCACCCGACGGCGGCGCCGTGTTCGATATTCGCTTGCCCACGACGTTGAATTCGGCAGAGCCGGTGGAGTCCGCTAACGCGGACTCCATTGGCG
>JALYZL010000119.1 GCA_030948875.1 Actinomycetota bacterium | reverse complement strand
CACGAGCCCCCCACCGAGGCCGAGCTCGGAGATGCGGCCGCGAGCCTGCGCGCGCTCCAGGCCGCCGGGCGAGCGGTGCGCATCGGGCGCTCGATGCACGCTCACGCGGAGGCGATCGCCGGCGTCCGGGAGGTAGTCGAGCGGATCGCGCGCGATGAGGGGCAGATCACCCTCGCGCGTCTGCGCGACGAGCTCGGCACCTCCCGCAAGTACGCGCAAGCCCTGCTCGAGCACCTCGATGCGGCGCGGGTGACACGCCGGCGGCCGGACGACAGCCGGGTTCTGCGCCACCGCTAGGGAACGACCTGCGGCCGCCGGCTCGGCAAACCGGCGCCGAACTCTCACCTCCGTCACCGGAACGTGACGTCTTCGCGGTCGCGACCGGAGCCTGTGGTCTTAACGGACGCATGATGTCCGCGAAGACCACAGGCCCCGACAGCCGCCGGGTGCGCGCGCCTTTCGTCACGGCGCACCGACGCGATCGGGTCCGAACCGTCACCCCCGTCACGCCCATGTGACGTTTTCCCGGTCGGCGCCGCGGTCATGGTCGTAGTGTTCGCATCCGTCGCGATCGGCCCCGACCGTGTGCTCAAGCTCTTGGGGTCGCGCTCGCGACCGCCGTGCTCCTCGACGCGATCGTCGCGCGCATGATCCTCCTCCCCGCCGTGCTCGAGCTCCTCGGACGCCGCACCTGGACGCTGCCGGCCTGGCTCGGCCGCCGGCTCCCGCACGTGACGATCGAGCCCGGCTAGCTAGCGAGTCATCGGTCCTGAGTGGCGCCGGCGACCCCGGCGGTGACGCCGGCGGCGGCGCCATGGACCTCAGCCGGGGCCACACGTCCTCGCGGGAGCCAGCGGAGGGCGACGAGGAAGGTAACGGCCATCACGCCGGCCATGATGTCGAAGATGGTCTGGGTTGATTGCGCGAACCCGATCTGGATCGCGTGCACGACAGAATGGGGCTCGCGGGCACCCGAGTCACCCCCGGGACCGGCGCCGAGTGAGCTGGCGACCCGCTGAGCGACCGCCTGGGGAACGTGTGCCTTGGCCAAAGCGCCGCTGATGTTTGTCTTGCTCTCGGTGACGAGGATCGCTCCGAGTACGGCGAGGCCGAGGCTGGCGCCGAAGTTGCGGGCGGTCTGGGTGATTCCCGTGACTTCGCTGTAGCTCGTGCTCGGCGCCCGGTTCACGGCGTCGGTGCTGGCCGTTCCCAGCATCAGGCCGATGCCTCCGCCCGCGATCACGATGTAGATCGACTGGGAGCCGAGAGAGAGGTGGGTCAGACTCCCCGCGAGCAGGAAGAAGCCGACGGCGCCGATCGCGCAGCCGGCCACGACGGCCGGCTTCGCGCCCCGCTTGTCGAGGATCCGGCCACCGATCTGGGCCATGACGACGAAGCCGGCGAAGAAATACATGATGTAGATGCCCGCGCTCGACGCGGTCTCCCGGAGCGAGAGCTGGGCGTAGATGCTCGCGAAGAAGAAGAAGGGCACGAACACGATCGACATCAGGCCGAGTACGGCGGTGTCGGTGGCAAAGGCGCGATCGCGGAAGATCTGCAGACGGAGCAGCGGGTGGGGGGTGCGCAGCTCCCAGGCGACGAAGGCGATGAGCAGGAGCAGGCCGACGACGAGGCTTGCCCACGTCTTCGCGCTGCTCCAGCCCCAGACGCTTGACTGCTGGAAGCCGAGCACGAGTAGGCCCATCGCACCGGTGACGAGCACGGTGCCGCGGTAATCGATCTTGGCCGGGTGCCGTTCCTCCTCGAGTCCTGACCTCCAGATCAGCATCAGCGCGATGATGGCCACGGGGACGTTGATCCAGAAGATCGATCGCCAGGTCCACTGGGTGAGGAAACCGCCGGCGATCGGGCCGATCGCCGTCAGGCCGCCTGAGATCGCGAAGAAGATCGCCATCGCCCGGCCCCGCTCCTGTAACGGAAACGCGGCCACGACGATGCCCACGGCCGCCGGGAACATGAGCGCCGCCGTCGCGCCCTGGATGGCACGGAAGGCGATGATCCACGCTTCCGCGACGCTGCCCTTGGGGGTGAATCCGCAGCACGCCGACGCGACGGCGAAGCCGATGACACCGACGATGACCATGCGCCGGCGTCCGAGCACATCGCCGAGCTTGCCGCCGAACGCGAACAGCGCCGAGAGGGCGAGCAGGTACCCGTTGATGACCCACTGCGACCCCGTCGCCGAGAGCGAAAGCTGCCGCTGGATGTTCGGAATGGCGATCGCGACGATGGTTTGATCGATGAACGTCATCGCTACCGCGAACACCATGGCCGCGAGTACGACGTTCTTCTTCGAGCTCATCGGGTCTCCCGCATCGTCACCGACGGCATCGCGTCCCTCCCCGATCGACCACCTGGCATTGTGCGCGCTGCGAGGCGCGAGCGCAACAAACGCGCCGGCGCCGCGGCCGGTGACTAGCCTCTGGCGCATGAAGCGCATCGGCCTGCTCGGCGGGATGAGCTGGGAGTCCTCGGCCGTGTACTACCGGATGCTCAACGAGGCGGTCCGTGATCGTCTCGGGGGCTTGCACTCCGCCGACTGCATTCTGCGCTCGGTCGACTTCGTGGAAATCGAGGAGCTCCAGCGCGCCGGCGACTGGGACCGAGCCGGCGCACGCCTGGCTCATGACGCGCGCGACCTCGTCGCTGGCGGTGCTGAGCTGCTCGTCCTGTGCACGAACACGATGCACAAAGTCTCTGAAGCGCTCGTCGAAGCGGTCGACGTGCCCCTCGTCCACATCGCCGACGCGACCGCCGACGCCGTGCGCGCCGCCGGCCTCGCGAGCATCGGCTTGCTCGCGACCTCGTACACGATGGAGCAGGACTTCTACGTGGGGCGGTTGCGCGACGGGCACGGACTTACGGTGCTCGTCCCCGAGGCGGCCGATCGGCGCACCGTTCACGACGTGATCTACGACGAGCTGTGCCGCGGGCTGATCATCGATGCATCGCGCGAGCACTACCGGCGGATCATGAAAGATCTCGCCCGGCGCGGAGCCGAGGGCATCCTCCTGGGCTGCACGGAGATCGATCTGCTCGTCGGCCCCGGCGATTCGCCCGTACCGGTCTTCGACACCACCCGGCTCCACGTCGAGAAGGCCGTCGAGCTGGCGCTCTGAGTACCAACGCCGCGCCGTTGACCGCGGCCTGCTCGCGCGCGGTGAGCACGACGTAGGGAACGCTGACGTACAACCCGAGACCAAGGAACACAAGCTGGCCAAGCAGCAGGGCGGGTACTCAATCGGGACATCAGTTCGCGCGCCGGGCTCGGGCGCTCCGAACCGATGTCGTTTGACTGATCGACATCAGTTCGCGGCCTCGTACCGGGCACGCTGCGACCGATGTCGGTTGGCGGCGAGGCAGCCCCTCGACGAGCTGCGCCCGGGGGGCTCGATGGCAGCCGAACCCAGCCCGGCGGCGCGGGCGCGAGGGTGGCGATCGGCTCTGCCAGTCGCTCTTCGGTGAGATCGGTCATGTCGCATTCGTCCTCAGGACGGCCGAGCGCCACCGATTCTTCCCTCATGCCGCGCCTGCCTGGCCGATGCGGCGGGCGGCGCCGGCCGCTTCGGCGGGGGTGCGGGCACGCAGGGTCGGCTCTTGGTCGCGCCGGTGACGAGATTGACCTCCACGAGCTGCGCCGCGGAGCGGGCCGCGATCGCCGGGGTGGCGATCGCGTAGACGCAGCGCGAGAAGCGCTCGAGGAGCGGCTGCGTGCCATGCGCGCCGAGTGTTAGGTTCGCATTTTGCTGGTGCCCTGCCCCGCTTTTGAGAGTCCGCGGGGTGTGTTACGTTCGCGCTTTCCACCGTACGAGAGGAGATGTTGTGAGGGCAAGGATGACGCGCCTCGGGATCGGGGTCGTCGGTGTCGTGGTCGTTGCCGTGGTCCTCGCGGCGTGCGGGAGCAGCGGGAGCACCACTACTAGTAAAGGTACGAAGTTCAAGGTCGGCTTGGTGACCGACATCGGCGGGCTCAACGATCACGGCTTCAACCATCTGGCCTATGTCGGCCTCCTAACCGCCGAGAAGCAACTTGGCATTCAGGGCCGGGTCGTGACCTCTAGCTCCGGCGCCGACTACCTGCCCAACCTGACGACGCTCGCCCATCAGGGCTACAACCTCGTCATCCCGGTGGGATTCCTGATGGCGGCGGCGACGGACTCGGTGGCCAAGCAGTTCCCGAACGTCAAGTTCGCGATGATCGACTCCTCCGCCCTCGCCGAGAAGGGTGACCCGAAGAACATCGAGGGGTTGCTGTTCAAGGAGCAGGAGGCTGGGTACCTGGCCGGCTACCTGGCCGGGCTGTACGCCAAGGCCCACGGCTACAAGGTCATCTCGAGCGTCGGCGGGCAGAAGATCCCGCCGGTCGATCACTACATCGCCGGCTATCAGGCGGGCGCGAAGAAGGCCGACCCGGGCATCAAGGCCCTGAACGGCTATTCGCAGGACTTCGTCGACCAGTCGAAGTGCAAGCAGATCGCGCTCAACCAGATCCAGCAGGGCTCGAAGGTTGTCTTCCAGGTCGCCGGCGCGTGCGGGCTCGGAGCCCTGTCAGCGGCTCAGCAGAGCGGAGTGCAGGGGATCGGCGTCGACGCCGACCAGGCCTATCTGGGGTCGTACGTCCTGACCTCGGCCGAGAAGAAGGTCGATGTCGCGGTGGTCAACGCGATCAAGAACGCGATGGCCGGCAAGTTCGTCCCGGGTGCCGATGTGACCAATGACATCGCCAACGGTGGCATCGGCTACGGCAAGATCGGTTCCGCCGGGCTGAAGTACTCGTCGCAGATCGCCAAGATCTATGACGAGATCAAGTCGGGCAAGATCGCCAACATCCCCAACACCGTTCCATAATTACGGACTGAATGGAATCTGACGCGCCCCCGGCCCTAGAGCTCAGGGGCATCACGAAGAAGTTCGGCTCGGTCGTGGCAAACGACCGAGTCGACTTCGACGTGCGGAGGGGAGAGGTCCACGCGCTGCTGGGCGAGAACGGCGCTGGCAAGTCGACGCTGATGTCGGTGCTCTACGGCCTCTACAAGCCGACCGAGGGCGAGATCTTCGTCGACGGCAAACCGGTCGAGATCGACTCGCCGTCGACCGCGATCGCCCTCGGGATCGGGATGGTCCACCAGCACTTCATGCTCGTCCCGGTCATGACCGTCGCCGAGAACATCGTGCTCGGGCAGGAGCCGAGCCGGGGTGGCGGTCTGCTTGACCTGAAGGCGGCCCGCGCCCGCGTCCGCGGGCTCTCAGACCGCTACGGCCTGGCCGTGGAGCCCGACGCCACCATCGAGGACATCAGCGTCGGGGCCCAGCAGCGGGTGGAGATCCTGCGCGCGCTGTACCGAGGGGCGCGGATTCTCGTGCTCGACGAGCCCACGGCCGTGCTCACCGCGCAGGAGGTGCGGGAGCTCATCAGAGTGCTGAACCGGCTCAAGGAGGACGGCACCGGGATCGTGTTCATTACCCACAAGCTCGGCGAGGTCCTGGACGTCGCCGACCGCATCACCGTCCTGCGCCGCGGCAAGCGGGTCGACACCGTGCCCCGGGAGGGTGCGACCGAGCGGAGCCTCGCCCGCCTCGTGGTCGGCCGCGACGTGGTGCTCTTGCTCGAGAAGGCGCCGGGCCATGCGGGCGAGCCGCTGCTCGCCGTCGAGGATCTCTACGTTCGCGACGACCGCGAGCTCGAGGCGGTGACCGGCCTGTCGCTGTCGGTGCGGGCAGGTGAGATCGTCGCCCTCGCCGGCGTCGACGGCAATGGCCAGCACGAGCTCGTCGAGGCGATCACCGGGCTGCGCGGGCCCGAGTCGGGCCGGGTCATCATCGCCGGCTGTGACATCGCCGGCCGAGGCGTTCGCGCCGCCACCGAGGCCGGCGTGGCGCACATCGCCGAGGACCGCCATCGTCGCGGCCTCGTGCTCCCTTTCACCTTGACTGAGAACCTCGCTCTGCGCGAGTACCGCAAGCCGCTGCTCAGCGCGCTGGGCTGGCTGCGGCTCCGCTTGATGAGGCAGCGCGCTGGGCGGCTCCTGCGCGAGTACGACGTCCGAGGCGGTGACTGCGACTCGTACGCGTCTTCGCTGTCGGGCGGCAACCAGCAGAAGGTCTGCGTCGCGCGCGAGATCGCCTCGGATCCCAAGGTCCTGATCGCCCACCAGCCGACCCGCGGTCTGGACGTCGGCGCGATCGAGTTCGTACACCGACGGCTGATCGCCGAGCGGGACGCGGGCCGGGCCATCCTGCTCGTCTCGCTCGAGTACGAGGAGGTGCGCGCGGTAGCGGACCGGATCCTCGTGATCTACGAAGGGAAGATCGAGGGCGAGTTCGCGCCCGACGCCACCGAGGAGGAGCTCGGGATCGCCATGACGGGGGCGACGGCGAGGACTTCGCCCTCGCTTGCGAGTTCGCCTGGGGGCGAAGGGGCGCTTGGCGCGGGGAAGACGTCCGTGTCTTCCCTTTCGAGTTCGCCTGGCGGCGAACTCGCGAGGTGAGTGATGGGCCGGGAGGACGAAGAGCTCGAGGTTGAGCTTCAGGGGGAGGAGCACGTCGAGGCTGCCCTCCGCTCGCCCGCTCGGCTGACCGCCTACGCCCGCGGGCTCGGCGGTGCGGTCGTTCCGATCCTGACCACGGTGATCGCGTTCATCGTCGCCGGGCTCGTCGTGCTCATCACCGGACACAATCCCCTGAGCACGTACAAGGCGTTCTTCAACGGCACCGGGCTGAACTGGCTGTTCCCGTGGGTCGGCGGCAGCACCCGGACGGCGGCGGCGCTCCAGCTCCAGCAGACGCTGATCGAGACGACAGCTCTGATCCTGGTCGGCCTCGCGGTCGCGTTCGCGTTCCGGGCCGGACTGTTCAACATCGGCGGCCAGGGCCAGTACACCGTAGGTGGGATCGTTGCCGTCTGGCTCGGCTCTTCGTTCGCCGGCATGACCCCGGTTCTCCACATCACGCTGGCGATCGTGGGCGCAGCGCTGGCGGGTGCGGCATGGGCGGGGATCGCCGGGGTCCTGAAGGCGACCCTCGGAGTCCACGAGGTGATCTCGACGATCATGCTCAACTGGATTGCCATCTGGCTCGGCGTATACCTGTTCCAGCTCGGAGGCCCGCTCCAGGATCCCGCCCAGTCGTCGGTCCCCGTGTCGAAGACGGTGGCCGCCTCGGCCAAGCTGCCCGTGTTCTGGGGGAATCCCCAGCTTCAAGGGCTCGACATCGGGATCTTCTTGGCGCTGGCGATGGTGGTGGTGTTCTGGGCGCTGATCAAGCGGACGCGGCTCGGCTACGAGGTGCGCGCGGTCGGGTTCAATCCCGACGCGGCGAGCTACGCGGGGATGAACGTCGGGCGCAGCTACGTCAAGGTGATGCTCTTCTGCGGGGCGTTCGCCGGCATGGCAGCGTCGCTCGACATCCTCGGCTGGAAGTTCCAGCTCTTCACAAACGACATCCAGGCCTCGCAGATCGGCTTCCTGGGAATCGCGGTCGCGCTGCTCGGGCGCAACACCGCGATCGGCACGGTCGCCGCCGCGCTCCTCTTCGGGTCGCTGCTCACCGGTACCTCTGAGCGCAACCTCGACCCGACCGTGTTCGACCCCAACCTCGCCCAGTACCTGACCTACATGATCCAAGGCCTGATCGTGCTGCTGGTCTCTACTGACCTGATCGCGCTCAAAGTGCTCCGGTCCGGGCGGGGAATCGTTGTCGGCTGGCGGCGCAAGCCCCCCGACAAGGCATCGGCTCCGGAGCCGGCGAGCGCGGACGGGGCCTCGACCGAGGTCGCGTCGTGAGCGCCGGGACATTCGCCGCAGCGCCCGTGCGCACCGCCTCGCCGAGGCTGCTCGGCATCGCCGGCATCGTGCTCGCCGTGCTCGCGTGGTTGATCACCCTGCCTCCGGCGCTTGTCCGCACGCCGGTGCCGTCGGTGATCCTCGGGGCCCTGGCGATCGCCGCCGGGCCGATCGCCATCGCCGGCGGCGAGCGCCGGCTCGGTATCGGCGATATCGGCCTCGGCGTGGTCGGGATCGCCGGCGGCATCCTCTCGACCAGGGCCGGGGTCACGAACCTGAAGGTCGTCTTCACGTGGTCGGCGCTCGTCGCCGCGGCGCTCCGCTACGCGACACCGCTGCTCTTCGCGGCGCTCGGCGGGATCATCTCCGAGCGCGCCGGGGTGATCAACATCGGGCTCGAGGGCATGATGCTGATGGGCTGCTTCTTCGGTATCTGGGGGGCCGACGTGCTCCACTCGTGGGTGCTCGGGTTGCTCGTCGCCACCGCCGCCGGTGGGCTGCTCGCGCTCGTCCACGCGGTGTTTTCCATCCACCTGCGCGCCAACCAGGTGGTGAGCGGGACTGGGATCAACTTCCTCGCGCTCGGCATCACCGGCTATTTCTTCACCGCTCACTACGGTCCCAACGGGACGCCCTCGAAGATCTCCCAGGTGCCGAACTTGAAGCTGCCGCTGATCCAGCACATCGGCTTCTTCGGCGCGGCCATCGGCGACGCCAATCTGATGACATGGCTAGGCCTCTTGCTCGTTCCCGTAGTGACTGTCTTCCTGTTCCGCTCCCGCTGGGGCCTGCGCCTGCGCGCCGTCGGCGAGAAGCCGCGCGCGGCGGACACCGTCGGCCTGCCGGTGTTCGGCATCCGCTACCTCGCCGTGGTGGTGTCGGGGATGCTCGCCGCGCTCGGCGGGGCGTACCTGTCCGTCGCCTTCGTGGGCTCGTTCAGCCAGGACATGACCGAGGGCCGAGGCTTCATCGCCCTGGCGGCGGTCATCTTCGGCCGCTGGCGGCCGCTCGGCGCCCTGGTGGCGACGCTCGTGTTCGGCTTCTCGAGCGCCCTCGCCGACCGGCTGCCACAGTTCTCGCAGACGGCAGGGACGCTATTCCAGGCGCTGCCCTACGTGCTCACCCTGATCGCCGTCGCGGGCGTGATCGGGCGCTCGCGCCCGCCCGCCGCCAGCGGCATCCCCTACGTAAAGGAATAGCGAGTGGCCGTCGCCAGCCTCGCTCTTACCACTCTCAGCGACGGGGGCACGCGCCTCAGCGACGAGATCGAGCTCTATCAGCGGACCTACACGACCCTGCTGCGCTCGAGCGGGGAGACTCGTCTGCGCGTGCTCGAGCCCTCGCACAAGGCGATCGGCTCGAGCCTTCACCCGCTCGCGGCCAGCGACGAGCTCGATCTCGGCGCGTTCATCTACGCGATCCACCGCCTCCCGGACGGGATCATCGACGCCGAGCGCGTCGCGATGGGGCAGGACGCCGAGGCCCTGGTCGCGGCTGGGATGCCGGTCGATTCCTGGCGCGAGGCCGAGGCGCCAGCGCGGCGCCGGCGCTGGTACGACGACGGGGCGGGCACGCTCGCCGTGCTCCTCGCGAGCACGTCGGACGTCGACGATCTCGTGCCCACGCTGGTGGCGTTCCAGATCGAGCGCCACAAGATCCACACTCGGCAGCGAGCCGCGGGCCGGCTCGAGACGGTGGATGACGAGGAGCCCACCCCCGAGGACTGCGAGCGGCTGCTGGGCGGGAGCGCCGAGGACTGGGGCCGCCTCCGCGAGACCTGGGGCGAGCGCTTCGGCGAGCGGCTGCGGATGATCGCCGATCGGCGCATGTCGCTGCGCGTGCGCATGCTCGGCGGCACCCACGCCGGCTACGCGCGCATGACGAGGCGATGGTGGGCACCGGTGAGCGCGGTGCTGGCCCACGAAGGGCTGACCGAGCGGCCCGTGTACTTCGTCAGCTCCAACACCCACAGCCTCGTCAACATCGCCACCCCGGTCGCGCGCGACCGCGAGCAGGAACTCGTCGCCCTCGTCGAGAAGATGGACGAGGACGACATCCTCCGCCAGGAGCTGGCGGCGTTCCGGGATGGTCGCGCCGAGGGCTCTTGGGAGAACTTCCTGTATTACGTCGCGCGTCTCCACACAGCGGCCCGAGGCGCCAAGGGCGCCGCCGAGCGCCGCGCCGCCGAGAAGGCCAGCGGCGTGACGGACATACCCAGCACCACGGCGCTGCAGGTGCCTGCGCAGATCCTCCCGCTGGCGGCGCTACGCCCCGATGGGCTCGATCCGCGGATCGGCGAGGTCGACCCCGATGCGCTCGCGGCGAGCGACGCCGTGATCGTCAACATCGACTATCCGCTCGGCGTCGCGGCCTACAACATCCTGCGCGAGGTCGCGGTCGACAGGGCAGCGCTGCGAGGGGTGTACGTGCTCGGCAAGGCCGCGACCCTGAACGCCGACGTCGGCGACGTGATGATCTCGAGCGTCGTCCACGACGAGCACTCGGGCTCCACTTACTGGCTCGACAACGCCTTCAGCGTCGACGACCTGGCCGCCTATCTGCGCTTCGGGACCGGCCTCGACAACCAGCGTGCGGTCACGGTCAAGAGCACGTTCCTGCAGAACCGCTCCTACCTCGACTTCTACTACCGCGAGGCATTCACCGTCGTCGAGATGGAGGCGGGACCGTTCTGCAACGCGGTCTACGAGATCGCCGACGCTGACCGCCATCCCGTGGGCGAGGCGGTCAACTTCTCGAAGCTTCCCATCGACCTGGGGATCATCCATTACGCCTCGGACACTCCCTACACGCAGGCGCGCACGCTCGGCGCCCGCGGGCTGAGCTACTACGGCATGGATTCGACGTACGCGTCGTCGCTGGCCATCCTGCGCCGCATCCTCTCGCTCGAGGGCGTGCTGCGGAAGGGTACGCTGGCGAAGTGATGAAGCTCGAGCGGATCCTCGTCTTCTGCGGCTCGAGCCCGGGCCGCCAGCATGAGTACGCAGAGGCGGCCGCGGAGCTCGGTCGCCTGCTCGCCGAGCGCCGCATCGGTCTCGTGTACGGCGGCGCCAGCGTCGGGCTGATGGGTGCCGTCGCCGACGCCGCGCTTGGCGCCGGCGGCGAGGTCATCGGCGTGATCCCCAGGCGCCTGGTCGAGTCGGAGATCGCCCACCCCGGTCTCTCCGACCTGCGCATGGTCGAGACGATGCACGAGCGCAAGGCGCTGATGGCCGAGCTCTCCGACGCGGTGATCGCGTTGCCAGGTGGCACGGGAACGCTCGACGAGCTGTTCGAGATGTTCACCTGGAGTCAGCTCGGCCTGCACCGCAAGCCAATCGGTCTGCTCAACGTCGCCGGCTACTGGGCGCACCTGCTCGCCTTCCTCGACCACATGGTCCAGGAACGGTTCATCTATGCCGAGCATCGCGACTCGCTGCTCGTCGAGCGCGGGGCCGCCACCTTGCTCGACCGCCTCGGCTCGTTCGAGCACCACGCCCGCGACAAGTGGCTCGAGCGAACCGGCGGCGATCAGAGCGTGCCGAACACGCGGTCGCCGGCATCCCCCAGCCCGGGGCGGATGTAGGCGTTCTCGTCGAGCTGGCGATCGACCGCAGCGGTCCAGATCCGGACGTCCGCGTGCTCGGCTTGCACCGCCCGTATGCCCTCGGGGGCGGCGACCAGGCAGACGAGCTCGAGGTGCGTGGCGCCCGAGCCCTTCAGGTGCTGCAGCGCGCGGACGGCACTGCCGCCGGTGGCGAGCATGGGATCGAGCACGTACACGCGCATATCGGGCAGCCCGGGCGGCAGCCGCTCGAAGTAGTCGACCGGCTCATGGTCCTGCTCGTCGCGCTGGATGCCGAGGTGCCCGACGCGGGCATCCGGCAGCAGGCGCAGGAAGCCCTCCACCATCCCCAGCCCGGCGCGCAGCACCGGCACCACGGCGACCTCGTCGCGCACGCGCAGGCCCCGCGTGGTCTCGAGCGGCGTCACGATCTCGACCTCCTTGACCGGCAGCTCCCGCGCGACCTCCACCGCCATGATCGCCGAGCACTCGGACAGCGCCTGGCGGAACGCCCCGTGCGATGTGGCACGGTCGCGCAGGACGGATAGGCGGTCGGCGAGGACGGCGTGCTCGATCACGCTCAGGAGTGCGGCCACGCGGCGATGCTATACCGGCGGCCGGTGCTCCCGATAGGCTCGCCCGCGCCATGGCGCGCGTGAACGTCGAGCTGAAGGCCAGAGACTCCGACCCCGACGGCACCGCCGCACGGTGTCGAGCGCTCGGGGCCGAGGACCGGGGCGTGCTCGTCCAGCGCGACACCTACTTCGCCGCGCGACACGGCCGGCTCAAGCTCCGTGAGGAGGGCTCGCCGGGCAGTGAGCTCATCGCCTACGGGCGCCCCGATTCCGTGGAGCCGGGTGAGAGCACCTACGTGCGCTCGGCGGCGCCCGACCCCGAGGAGCTGCGCGAGGCGCTCGACGCCGCGCTCGGGACGGTGGTGGTCGTCTCCAAGCGGCGGCGGCTGTTCATCTGGGAGATGGTTCGGATCCATCTCGACGATGTCGAGGGGCTCGGCACCTTCCTCGAGCTCGAGGCGGTGGTCGCCCCCGATGGGAGCGATCTCGCCGCGGCACAGGAGAAGGTGGCATGGCTGCGCTCCGAGCTGGCGATCTCGGAGGACTCGCTCGTCGCTGCCGGCTACTCGGATCTCCTGCTCGACGGGCCGGAGGCGCTGCTGCGCGCGGCGGACGCTGCCATGCGCAACGCTCACGCGCCCTATTCGGACTTCAAGGTCGGGGCCGCGGTGCGGTCGCGCAGCGGCGGCATCTACGCGGGCGCCAATGTCGAGAACGTGGCCTATTCCCAGAGCCAGTGCGCCGAGGCCTCGGCGCTTGGCGCGCTCGTGGCGGCGGGGGAATCGGCGATCACCGCGGTCGCCGTCGTCGCCGAGAGCGTCGAGCGCTGCCGGCCCTGCGGCGGGTGCCGCCAGCGGCTGATGGAGTTCGGCACCGGCGACACACCGGTGTACCTCGGTCGTCCGGGGGAGACGCCGGAGACGGTGACCCTCGCCGAGCTGCTGCCGGGAGCCTTCGGACGCGAGGAGCTCGGCCGGTGAGCTCTTTGAACGCGGCGGCCGCTGTGCTCGCTTCGGGCGCCCCCGCGCCCCCGCGCGTCGGCGTGGTCCTGGGGTCCGGCCTCGGCGCGGTGGCCGACGCCGTCGAGGACCCGGTCGTCGTCTCGTATGACGAGCTGCCCGGCTTTCCCCGGCCCACCGTTGCCGGGCACGCCGGCCAGGCCGTGCTCGGGCGCATCTCGGGGGTGCCCGTCGCGGTGTTCCAGGGCCGGGCCCATCTCTATGAGGGCGGCGATGTCGAGGCGCTGCGTGCTCCCGTCCGCGCGCTGAAGGCCGCGGGGGCCGAGATTCTCATCGTGACCAATGCGGCGGGGTCGCTGCGGCTCGACGTCGGCCCCGGTCGCCTGATGGCGATCACCGACCACATCAACCTGACCGGCTTCAACGCCCTGATCGGGCCCAACGACGACGCGATCGGCCCTCGCTTCCCGCCGATGCGGGACGCCTATGACCCGGCCCTGCTCGGGGAGCTGCGGGCGACGGCGGGTGAGCTCGAGATCGCGCTCGCCGACGGCGTGTATCTCGCGGTCAGCGGCCCGAGCTTCGAGACCGCGGCGGAGATCCGCGCCTTCGGAGTGCTCGGCGCCGACGCCGTCGGGATGTCGACCGTGCACGAGACGACGCTCGCGCGCCACTGCGGCCTGCGCGTCCTCGCCGTGTCCGCGATCACCAATTTCGCCGAGGGTCTCAGCGATCAGTCGCTCAGTCACGCGCAAACGCTCAAGGACGCCGAGAGAGCGGCGGGCGATCTTACGCGTCTGTTGCTCGGCTTCTTCGAGCGCATCGTGTGATGCTGCTCACCGCTGAGCTGATCCGGCGAAAGCGCGACGACGGCGAGCTCTCGCCCGACGAGATCGATCAGCTCGTGACGGGAATCACCGACGGCACGGTCACCGACGCGCAGGTCGGCGCGCTCGCGATGGCGATCGTGTGGCGGGGCATGACCGCGGCCGAGCGCGTGGCCCTGACCGGCGCGATGACGCGCTCGGGGGAGGTTCTCGACTGGAAGGGCGCCCGATTCGGTCCCGCCCACCCGGTGCTCGACAAGCACTCGACGGGCGGCGTCGGCGACAAGGTGAGCCTGCTGCTCGCTCCCATCCTCGCGGCCTGCGGCGCGGCCGTGCCGATGATCTCGGGCCGCGGGCTCGGCCACACCGGCGGCACGCTCGACAAGCTCGAGGCGATCCCCGGCTACGACGTCGCACCGGGCACGGGTCGCCTGCAGGCCGCGGTCGCCCGGGTCGGCTGCGCCATCGTCGGCCAGACCGCCCGCCTGGCGCCCGCCGACCGCCGCCTATACGCGGTCCGCGACGCCACCGGCACCGTCGAGTCGATCCCCCTCATCGTCGCCTCGATTCTCTCCAAGAAGCTCGCCGCCGGCCTCGACGCGCTGGTCGTGGACGTGAAGGTGGGATCCGGCGCCGTCCTTCCCGATCTCGAGCGCGCGCGGGAGCTGGCACAGGCGATCGTCGAGGTAGCCGTCGGTAGCGGCATGCCGACGGTGGCCCTCCTCACCGACATGAACGAGGTGCTCGGCCGCACGGCGGGCAACGCCGTCGAGGTCCGCGAGGCGATCGACCATCTCACGGGCGCCGCTTCGGACGAGCGCCTGCGTCAGGTGACGCTGGCGCTGAGCTCCGAGCTCCTGGTGCTCGGAGGGCTGCACGCCGATTTCGATGCCGCGCGCGCGGCGGCGTGTACGGCGCTGGACACCGGGGCCGCGGCGGAGCGCTTCGCCGCGATGGTGGCCGAGCTCGGCGGGCCGGCCGATCTGCTCGAGGCGTCCGACCGTCATCTCCGGCCCGCGACGGTCGTGAGTGAGGTGTTTCCGCCGTCGGCTGGGGTCGTGACGCGGGTCGACGTGCGCGCCGTCGGCGTGTCGATCATCGGCCTCGGCGGCGGGCGCGCGCGCGAGACCGACGC
>JALYZL010000117.1 GCA_030948875.1 Actinomycetota bacterium | reverse complement strand
ACCCCCTCCGAGTTGAGCGGATCGTACGACGTCGCGCCGCCGGACCTGCCACGGCTTGCTTGAGCCGGATGCGGTGAAAGCCGCTCGTCCGGTTCTCAGGGGAGCCCGGCACAGCAATGTGCCGGGCTTACCCGACACAGACACCTCCGTAGCGCGCGAGGGACCCTCTCCGTCGCGGTCTACGGAGACAGTCTGCCCACGCCCCGTCGCACCCCGGATCCCGGTGCAGGCGAATCTTGCAGCGCCGCCGCGTGTGCCAGCCGGGTGGTCTCCGCGACGCGCCGGCGCTCAGACGGAACCCGTGGTCTCAGCCGGCTGCGACCCATCCGCTGGCGCGCCGGCCGTGACCCCGGCGCCAAGCGTGTAGCTCAGGTGCCCGCCCAGCCAGCCGCCCGCGCCGAGCGCAGCCGACCCGGCGAGCGAGAGCAGCCTGCCGCGCCCGCGCGCGCCTCGCTTGCGCGCGAAGTAGGAGCCAATCATGAGCGCGGTTGCTGTCGCGTTCGCGGCGGCGTGGACGAGGCCGGAACGACGCACCGCGGCATTACCCTGCTCCGCATCGGCCCAGTCCGACCAGCCGGTGGCGACGGTCGCACCCGCAGCGAGCACGCCGGTCAGGATGAGCCGATCCGAGGCGGACTGACTATCTTGTCCGCCCGTCCAGTCCAGAAGGACCGAGCTCGTCCACGCGCCGATTGGGATGTCGGTAATCATCGGATGCAGAGCGTGACCGAGCCACGCGCCGCTCAGCACGTCCTTGGGAGCGCCATCCGGAATCAGCGCTCGGACCGTGCGGCCCGCCGTCCGCCCCGGAGCGTCGAGCGCCTCGACCGACTCAACCCGCGCGACGAGGGCATTCAGCGGCGAACTCTTCATTGCCTAGGGCTACCCACTATCGCCGCGTCCGACCCGCAGACCGTGCTGGCCGACTCGCCGCACCGCCGCTCCGCATCAACCCCCAGCGCGACGACTGACGGCCGCCGAAGGCACAAGCAGGCTGATTGGACGAGCGGCCGCCGCTGTCGGAAACGAAAATTTCTGTCCCATAAGATGCACCGTCTTTCGGCTGATCACGACACTTTCGCTCCCCGCGGGTGGCGAAGCCGCCATGACGGCTGATCTGACGCTCGCTGATCGAACAGACCGACGAGCCGACGACGTGGCTTGGGATCACCGGCGTGCGATCGCTTTCCGTTGAACGCGAGCGTCCCGGCATCGCCGCGATGACACCGCACGCGGCGAAAGGGAGCGCGCCCGAGAGCCGGTCGGGACTCGCAGTCCTGATGTTTGACCGTGAGGTCCGCGTCAGGCCTTTCCGGTAGCGATATAGGCCAGCACGTAGTAGCCGAAAGCGGCGAGCCCAATTCCGACTGGGATCGACCCGATCAGAATCCAAGCCGCCCAGCGATCGTGTTCATCTACCGCGTCGGCCGCGGCCTCCTGCGAGCTGACGCCGTTGTAGCGCGCCGCGAACGTCGGCACGAGCTTGTGGTAGAAGGCGAGCGGCCTGCCGACCGCGCGTCGGCGCTCTGCAAAGAGGAGTTGCACGTCGTCGTAGACCCCGCGACCGACGCGACGCGCGAACACGATCGAAGCGAACAGGCCGACGACCTTCTGCGACACGTTGCCAGTCCACAGGCTCTGAATCACCGGATCTGAGGAAGCCTGGTGCAGGTGCACGTGCGCGAGGCCGTGCTGAATCAGGCGTGACACGCCGGCTCCGATCGCGAAGCCCGGGATCGCATACACGAGGACCAGCAGCGGCAGCGCCAGCATCTGCCAGCCTGACGTTCGCCGGTCATCCTTGAGATTCGGAACATGGAGCGCGATCTCGAGCCTGTCGACCCAATTGAGAGGCTTGGGCTTCGCCTTGAAGTGATTCCAGATGATCGCCTGGCCCAATACCCCGCCGAGAAGTCCTTCGCCTACATTCCGAACCAAGTGGCGCCACTCGGCCCAGTGAGCCTTCGAAAGCAGCGCCAGGTGAACGTGCAGGCCCCAGAAGTGCAATCCACCCGTGAACGCGTGGTCCCAGTCATATTTGACGCCGGGGATCGTCTGGAAAGCGAGGTAGTAGAGAGCCACCACGATCAGGGTGCCGACGTGGACGAGCGCCAGACCGTCGACTACCACCAAGGCTTTGTTCCTAAGCCACCTCAGCGGATGGCGCATCAGCGTCGCATCGAGCGGGGGCGGAGGCTTCTGGCGCCGCTTGCGCTGCCAGAAGCGAGGCTTTGGTTCGGTGGCTGTCGTGCTCATCGGTACGCCTCCGCGCAGGCTACGAGATCGCGCCCCTGACGCGCCTCATGGTCGCGTCCTCCAATCCAGCATCTGCGAAACCGCGACCCGCTCGGCCGCTCGACTACCCGCGGAGCCCCCCCCAGACCACGTCTGACGGAGACTTGCTTTCCTTGTCGGTGGGCCTCTCAACCGGACACTTGCGTTGCGACGGGCGCGAGCGCCGGCGCCGATGGCAACGGACTTCTCCCTTCGCCCACGAGCATACGTCTCGCCACGGGGCGGGAGAAGGCATCGTCACCTCCGGCAAGGGCTTCACGAAAAATGTGCGTTGGGCACCTCGCCTCTCGGCCAAGCACCGCTGATCGTCAACCGTCTCCCGCCGACGACGTACGAGCGGCCCTCCGCGCATCCGGATCGGCCCCGCGCCACTATGTTCGGCGGGCGGTGCCCGATCAGCGCCGCGACGCGCTCCTTGGAAGGCTCAGAAGGTGAAGGTCGCTCGGGTAGGCCTGTTCCTAGTGCACTCCTCACTATTCGCGAAGACGTTACCCGATCCGCTCACGGACCGGCAGGTCCATCCTGGCGTGCCGAAGGGCTGACCGGGCGCCGTGCCGCCGCTCGATTTGTCAAGCGCCATGTCCACGACCGCACAAGTGGTCCCACGCGCCGTGATGAACTGGCGACGGTCGTGGGTTGCGCATGGCTACGTGCTCGAACCCCGTCTTGGCCCGCGTCGGGAAACTCGCGGAACCCGAATCTCACCGGGGCGCAAGCCCGGTTGTCGCGAGTTCATCCTCTGGCACGCGAAACATCGTGTCCGCGTGTTGGCCATGCTCCCCGAGCCATCCGACCAGGTCCCGCGGAGAGCCTGGCATGGATGATGTCGTCATCTCGGATCGCGACCCATTGACCGGAGATAGCGCGCAATCGGTCCGTCAGTCGCTCGGGAGACGGGCCGCTTGACCCTCCGTCTTTGGTCTGGCGTGGATTCGAGGCTGGTACGCCCCGTCGCCCCGCCGGAAAGCCGAGCCGAATGAGCGTTCGCCTGGCTTGATGTGTTGTGAAGTCTGCTCGGTCAAGCCCTGTGACCTCGCTCACGACTTGCTTCGGCGGAAACCGTCTCGCGTCGACGACCACAAAGTGGCTCGTGATCGGCTCGGGGTCCACGTTGCGCAGCGCGTGCACCACGTCACTGCTGCGCAGGACAAACGGTTGCCCAGCGATCTTCACCTCCCGTACGATCGTCTTCTCTGCCATGGTTTCTCCGTGTCGGTTTCTCTGCGCCGTCTCTGTAGCCCAGCGTCAGCGGCAACACCAGCAAACGACTCAAACGGTTGAATGGTTGATCTCGGATCGACCCGTCGATCTCGACGACGCAGTTATGCAGATGCCATCAACGGTTCGGAGGGTGCGGCTCGACATGACGTGCGTTTCTCTACCCGCGGGTAGAGAGAAAGATCGGCCCGCGCGCCGATGTGGTCGCCGGGGTCCGCTGCCATCGTGGCGGCCATGCCTACAACCAACGTAGTGACAGTCAGAGGCCTGCAGAAATGCTACGGCCAGCGCACGGTGGTCGACGGTGTCGACCTCGACGTGCTCGAGGGTGAAGTGGTTGGTCTGATCGGCGCCAACGGCGCCGGGAAGACGACGACGGTGGAGTGCATTCAGGGTCTCCGGCGACCCGACGCGGGAACGCTCCGCGTGCTGGGGCTCGATCCGGTCACCGAGGCCGAACGCCTGCGACCGCTCATCGGCAGCCAGCTGCAGGATTCGGCACTCCCGGACCGGCTGCGGGTCGCCGAGGCGGTCGAGCTCTTCACCCCGCGCGGCGTGCGCGGCGGCGATGACCTGCTCGAGCAGTTCGGGCTCGTCGAGCGACGGCGCTCAGCGTTCGCGTCGCTCAGTGGCGGCGAGCGCCAGCGGCTGTTTCTCGTGCTCGCCCTGCTCGGCCGGCCGCGCCTGCTCATCCTCGATGAGCTCACCCAGGGGCTCGACCCGGCCGCGCGACGCAATGTGTGGGCCGCGGTGAGCCAGCTCCGCGACGAAGGGACGACCGTCCTCCTTGTCACCCACGAGCTCGACGACGCCGAGGCCCTGTGTGACCGCGTCGTGGCGATGCGCTCGGGGCGGATCCTCGACTCGGGTCCGTGGGCAGAGCTCGTTGACCGTCACGCCCGGCGGGCGACGATCCGCTTCGGGCTTGGGGACGTGGCCGCGAGCGAGGCTCTGCTCGACGAGCTGCGGGGGGTGGCGGGCGTCGATCTGGTCGAACGCGACGGCCTGCGTGCGACGGTCTACGGAGACCGGCAGGCGATCGCCTACGTCGGCGCTGCACTCGTGCACAACCGCTCGGTCCCCGCCGATCTGAGCGTCCAGATCCCCACGCTTGAGGACGCGCTGCTCGATCTCCTCGATGGCGCCACGGCGCCTAGCCCTTCCGATGTCCATGACCGTGACCGTGACTACGACCTGATCGGAGCAATGCAATGAATACCTCACTCGCTCGCCTGTTGAAGGCAGAGCTCAAGCTGATGGTGCGCGATCCGCTCGTACTCACCTTCGTCTTCGTCTTTCCCGTGCTGACGATGCTCATCATCGGCGGCTCGTTCGGCACCAAGCCCGACGCCGGATTCGCCAACACCAACCCGGCGCACTGGTACGTCGCCTCGTATCTCACCGTGGTGATCGCCGCCACGGGCTTGATCATGCTCCCCGTCCACCTGGCGTCCTACCGCGAGCGCGGGGTGCTGCGCCGGTTCGCGGCGGCCGGGTTCCCGCGCTGGTCCTTCGCGCTCGCTCAACTCGTCGTCGGCCTCGTCGCCGTCGCCGCCGCGTCCGCGGTCGAGCTCGGCGTCGCGGCGCCGGTCTACGGCATCCCGGCGCTGCATGAAGCGTGGCGAGTGGCGCTCGGCATCGGTCTCGGCGCCGTCGCCTTCGTGAGCATCGGCGTCCTCCTGGGGACGCTGCTTCCCTCGGCGCGTGCCGCCCAGGCCGTCGGGCTGATGCTGTTCTTCCCCTCGTTCCTGCTCGGCGCCGGCGGACCGCCGCCGCGTGCCTTTCCGCAAGCGATGCGCTCCATCGCCGACCTCCTCCCTCTGACCCAGGTGACCGACGCAATTCGCGATCCCTGGCTTGGCCTCGGCACCGCGAGTGGCTCGCTGATCGTGGTGGCGGTGCTTGCCGTGGCAGCGTCGGCATTGGCGGCGCGACGGGCAGCGCTCTAGCGATGGCGTCCGGCACGTGCACCTCGGTGGACCCCCTCGCCGTACTATCTCCCAGGTGGCTGCACGGGCCGAAGAAGCCGTCCGTGCCGAATACATGACCCGGCGCGCGCGTTGGCTTGCCTTCGGCGCGCTCGCCGGGTTCGTGGTGGTCGGCCTCGCCATCAGGCTGCCTCTCGAGCCGGCGCTCGCCGGCGTCGCTACCGCGGTGTCGCTCGCCGCCGGCGTCCTCCTCGTGCTCGCCGGGGGGCGCGCTGTGCTCGTATGGGCGGCGCTCGCGACCGGGGGCGTAGCGCTGCTCGGGTCCGGGTCCGCGGCCAACGTCGGGTGGTTCGCGGTATGCGTGCTCGCCGCCTGGTGCGTGCTTGCGGCGGGTCGGACGGCCGGACTGACCTTCTTGGCGGCGAGCCTCCTGCTCTTCGGAGGCGAAGCCTGGTTCCACCACGACCCCGGCTGGGGCGCCTGGGCGGCCGGGACCACGTTCAGCGTGGTGGCGGCGCTGTTCGTGCAACATGAGCGGTCACTGCTCGAGCAACTGCGCGCCGCCCAGGCGGGCCTTGCCGAGCGCTCGCGCGCCGAGGAACGCAACCGGATCGCGCGCGAGCTCCATGACGTGATCGCGCACAGCCTAACCGTCTCCCTGCTCCACGTTTCGAGCGCCCGGCTCGCGATCGAGTACGACCCCGGCGACGCCGCCCGAGCCCTCGAGGAGGCCGAGCGCCTGGGCCGGCACACCTTGAACGAGGTGCGGAGCATCGTGGGCATGTCGCGCTCGGACGGAGGCGATGCGGTCTCCGCCCCGGCTCCGCGGATCGACGGCGTCGGCGAGCTCGTCGAGCAGTTCCAGCGCGCCGGCGCCGACGTCTCGCTCAGCGTGGACGGGGACCTGACGCGCGTGCCGGCGACCACGGGCTCGACCGTCTACCGAATCGCCCAGGAGTCGCTCACCAACGCGGCCAAGCACGCGCCCGGTTCGCCTGTCGCCGTGCGCTTGATCGCCGAGCCCCAGCGGGTTGACCTCACGATCGACAGCGCGGGCGCACCGCAAGAGGGCTCCGGCATGGGCCTCGTCACCATGCGCGAGCGTGCGGAGGCGGTGGGCGGGCGCTGCGCCGCCGGTCCGCAGGGCGAGGGCTGGAGAGTGCACGCGACGCTGCCCGTCGAGGGATCGCCCGAGCGCCCGAGCGCATGATCCGCGTTCTCCTCGTCGACGACCAGGAACTCGTCCGCGCCGGTCTGCGCGGCATCCTCCGCGTCCAGTTCGGCTTCGAGATCGTCGGCGAGTGCTCCAACGGGGGCGAGGTTCCGGCCGCCGTGCAGTCCTCGGTTCCCGACGTCGTGCTCATGGACGTCCGGATGCCGGTCCTCGACGGCGTCGCCGCCACCCGCAGCCTCCTCGCCGAGGCCGGCGCTCCGCCCGTGCTCGCGCTCACCACCTTCGATGACGACGAGGCGCTCGCCGGCATGCTCCGGGCCGGCGCTTCTGGCTTCGTGCTCAAGGGGATCCCCGCCGCCGACCTCCAGCAGGCTGTGCGCATCGTCGCCGAAGGCGGCGCCTGGCTCGACCCCGGCGTCACCAGTCGCGTGCTCAGCGTGTACCGCGAGACGCCCGCACCGCTGACGCGCGCCGACGACGCCGGCGCGCACGCGCGCATTGCGGAGCTCACCGCCCGCGAGCTCGAAGTGCTCAGCCTGATCGGACGCGGGAAGACCAACGCGGAGATCGCCGGAGAACTCTTCGTCAGCGCGGGCACGGTCAAGACCCACGTCCACCACATCTTCGCCAAGCTCGACCTGCGCAACCGAGCCGCGGCGGTGATCTTGGCCATCGAGCACAACCTCGCCGGGCGGGGGGAGGACGCTTGACGTTACCCTTGTGTCGGTCATGGCGATCACCGACCGAGAGACCGAGCAGGTCGACCAAGCCAACGGCTCGGGACAGACACCTGTCGTGTTCATCCACGGTCTGTGGCTGCTGCCGAGCAGTTGGGATCGGTGGAGAAAACTGTTCGACGAGGCCGGGTACGCAACCCTGACTCCGTCCTGGCCCGATGATCCCGAGACGGTGGAGGCGGCGAGGGCCAATCCCCAGGTCTTCGCCAAGAAGACCGTGGGCCAGGTCGCCACCCATGTCGAGGAGGTGATCGGCGCACTGACCGGTAAGCCGGCGGTCATCGGTCACTCCTTCGGCGGCCTGCTGGCGCAGATCATCGCCGGCCGCGGGCTCTCGGCGGCGTCGGTGGCGATCGATCCGGCGCCCTTCCGCGGTTTCCTGCCGCTGCCCATCTCCTCGCTGCGCTCGGCGATGCCCGTGCTCAGTAACCCGCTCAACGTCGGGCGGGCGGTAACACTCACCTTCGACCAGTTCCGCTACGGATGGGCCAACGCAGTGAGCGAGGCGGAGGCAAGGCAGCTTTATGAGACCTTCCATGTGGCGGCCCCCGGCGCGCCCCTGTTCCAGGCCGCCACCGCCAACCTGAACCCGTGGACGGAGGCCAAGGTCGACAGCAGGAACCCCGACCGCGGGCCGCTCTTGCTGATCTCCGGTGGTAAGGACCACACCGTGCCGTGGGCGATCACCAACGCCTCGTTCAAGCACCAACGGCGCAACCCGGGCGTCACCGAGATCGCCGATGTCCCGGGGCGCGGTCACGCGCTCACCATCGACAGCGGCTGGCGCGAGGTCGCCGATAAGGCGCTGACCTTCGTCAAGCGGTTCGTGTAGCTGTACGTCCACGGCTATCACCCTCGTGAGCACGAGCGGCTGCACGATCAGGCGGGAACGCTGGTGGAGCCGCTCCACTCAGGCACTGCCTAACCGGCCGGGAGCCGGGGTGCCAGATCGAGCTCCAGCGGGCTCAAGGGCTTGGCAGTAAAGAGAGAAGCTGCGTTTCCAGCTTGAGCGACGGGCCCACGTGGAGCAGTTCCCCGCTGCGAACCTCACGCCAGGCTGGGTCTTCGTCCATCCGCTCACTCGCTACCACGACAAGGCGACGGTTGCGTGCGTGCTCAGAGTGCACGCGAGTGCCGTAGCTGCTCTCGTGCTCGAAGGGCACGGCGGCGGCCGCGCGTTCGAGCACGTAGAGGGTGTTCGTCTCCGGGTAACGCAGTGCCCACACATCGCTGTCGGTGATGAGGACGAAGTTGATCGACACCAAGGGCAGGGTTTGCGCAACCCACGTGACCGCGGCGCCGATGCCGGCGTCGACGTCCCCGTCGTGCCGATCGATCTCGCTCGTGATCAGGGCGAAATAGCGCTCCGAGTCGGTCTCCCCGTTAACGAGCGCGCGTGCTTCGCCAAGGTGCTGTTCGAGCTTGGGGAGGTCGCCGATCCCGCCGTTGTGGGCGAAGAGCCTGTCGCGCTGGCAGAAGGGGTGCGTGTTGGCCATCGACACCCCTCCCGTCGAAGCGTGCCGGATGTGAGCGACGAAGGTACGGGACCGGATACTGCGAGCCTCGGAGGCGAACTGACGATCCTCGAACGCCGCAATCGGCTGCTTCTCGACGTGCGGCCCGCCGTCCGCGTCGAAGTACCCGATACCGGTCCCGTCGGGGTTGCGACGGCTCTGGTCGCGCAGGGAGTCCGGCGCGTCGAGCAACCAGAACGTGGCCTCGACGGGCTCCTCTCCAGCGCTCATTCCGAACAGACGACACATTGGGGGGGCGGGGGCTGGGCGGGAGCGGGCGCTGGGCGGCGGGTCGGCGCTAGTCGGTTCCGCAGAACGACGTCAGATCGCCGGTCACGCTGACGATGCCGAGAAGCTGGCCATCGTTGTTCACGACGGGCACGCGCCGTGAGTCGGTGAGCAGCGCGATCTCTTCCCCGGCGCGGGCGGACGCGTGGGGCGCGATCGTCGGGCCGTCCTTGGCGACCTCGGCGGCGGGACGCGCGCGGTCGACGTCGCCGGTCACGTCGGCCGGCGTGAGCGAGCCCACATAGCGTCCCTCGTCGGCGAGAATCGCCATCCGGCGGCTCGTGCTCGCCGCGAACCAGTCGCTCACCTCGCCGATCGTCGCGCTCGCCGGCAGGGTGGTGAAGCGCCTGTGGATGACGTCGGCGACGGTCAGGTCGGCTGCATCATCAACCCTCGTCTTCAGCATAGACACCACCGTAGCAGCGGCGTCACGCCGCTGGCGGCGGAAGCTTCGTCTCGACGTACGCCTTGGCCACGCGCTTCGGTGCCCGGGCGAGCCACGCCTCGACGATCACCTCTTCGAGCTCGTCGACGGCGATCTTGTCCAGGCGCACGAGCACCGCCGCGTAGCCGTCGAAATGCGGCGTCGTGAAGAAGACTCCCGGATCATCGGCGATCAGCGCCTCCTTGGCGCCCAGGTGCTCCACGCGAGCTCCCAGGATCGGCCCCGTCGGAGCGTCCGCGCCCAGCGCCTCCAGGTCCCCACGACGAAGCGGCCGCTCCCACACGAATCCCTTGTCCCGTACCCGCCACGACGCATGTTCGTGCACCACGCGCTCGTCGGTCTCTGGCAAGGCGAGGGCGATTCGGCGCACATCGTCCCAGCTGGCCACGCGCTCACATTACGCGCGCCGCGCCCGCACCGCAATCCCCTCGCCAAACAGGATCCAGGACGCGAGGAGCGAATTAGCCCCCGGGCGGGAGGAGACGTGCCGCCGACCAGCTGCTATGTCCAGGCAAGAGCAAACGTTCACGACCAACTGATGCGAGCGCGTAGTCGGCGAGTCCACACCGCGGGCATGATGTCCGTGGCCCTCGTGGCCGTCGCCCGTGCGGCCCGAGATGCGCACCCAAGTCGACGCGTGAGGTGCGACCGGGTACCGCAAGGGCCGCCGCCCGGCTTACGCGCGGGCGCGGTCGCGGACGCGAGCCCCGACGACCTGAGCGATTGGCCGCTCCCGCCGTTCTGGTTCGAGGATCCCGCGCTGCGGCAGCCGACCGAGGCGATGGCCGCGGTGATGGTCGACGGCGGGGTGGCGGGCGAGGGCGGCCTGGCGGTTGCGGTCCCGGAGGTGGTCGACCCGGCACGGAACCCCGCACCGACCGCCGACGCAGAGCTGACCGCTGCGCCGGAGGGCGGGCTGGAGC
>JALYZL010000099.1 GCA_030948875.1 Actinomycetota bacterium | reverse complement strand
CCCCGGCAGCGAGAGCGAGCGCCGCCGCGACGAGGCCGCAGACGCGGTCTAAGCGACGGAGAGGAGCCACTCGCGGGCGCGCCGGACCCCCGGGCCCTCCGGACGCGTCCGTTTCATTGGGTGCAGTCCTTCGCAAGCTCATTCGACGATAGCGGTCATCCGCCTCGCCGTGACACAGTCGCGCCCGGTGTACGCTACGAGTGCTCGTCCAGCCACCCGCTAAGGAGGATGCGATGCCGGGCCTTTCCGGGCGCATGTCGACCGTCGTCAAAGCAAAGATCTCGAAGCTTCTCGATCGCGCCGAGGATCCCGGCGAGACGCTCGAATACAGCTACCAGAAGCAGATCGAGCAGCTCCAGAACGTCAAGAAGGGGATCGCCGACGTCGCCACCTCGAAGAAGCGGCTCCAGCTGCAGTCCGAGCGGCTCGAGCAGAACGTGGTCAAGCTGGACACGCAGGCGCGCCAGGCGCTGGCCGCCGGCCAAGAGGATCTCGCGCGCACCGCACTCGAGCGCAAGAACATCGCCCAGTCCGAGATGCAGGGCCTCGACGGCCAGATCAAGGAACTCCAGGTCCAGCAGGACCAGCTCACCCAGTCCGAGCAGAACCTCCGTACCAAGATCGAGCAGTTCCGCTCCAAGAAGGAGATCATCAAGGCCCAGTACTCCGCCGCCGAGGCGCAGGTGAGGATCTCCGAGGCCGCCACCGGGGTCGGCGAGGAGATGGCGGACGTCGGGCTCGCGATGCAGCGTGCGGTCGACAAGACCGAGAACATGAAGGCGCGGGCCGATGCGGTTCAAGAGCTCGAGGCAGCCGGCACGTTCGACAACCTGACGGCGCTCGGGCCCGGCGAGGACGACATCGACCGCCAGCTCAAGGCGCTCTCGACGACGAGCGAGGTCGATTCGGAGCTCGAGAAGCTGAAGGCCGAGCTCGGCAGCGGGACGTCGCGGCCGGGCGAGCTCGGCCCGGGCAGCGGCGCCGAGCCCCCCGCGGAGAGCGGGCCGGCGGAAGGGCACGCGTCGTGATCATCCGGATCTCGCATGAAGGGCAGTACGTGCTGTCTGACGGCTCGGTGGCGGCGCTCAACGAGCTCGACAATCAGGCGGTCGAGGCATGCGAGGCCGGTGACGAGGACAAATTTCACGCGGCCTACGGCCGCATGCTCGAGTTCGTGCGCACCACCGGTCGTCCCGTCGACGCCGATCACTTGGGTGGTTCGGACCTGATCCTGCCCCCGCCGGATGTGTCGCTGGAGGAGGCAAGCGCGGAGTTCACCGCCGAGGGCCTGATTCCCGATTAACCGGTCCGCTGGCGGGCGCCAGGCTACCATTGCCGTGGTGGACCCCGTTGACACGCGAGACGCCTGGGCCAGCTTCTACGACGGGCATGCGGCCAACGTCCGGCAGTACTGCGCGATGATCTGCCCGGCGCAATTCGTGGACGAAGCCACATTCGTTGCCTTTAGGGACTTTCTCGCTCGACTCGCGGAAGCTGGCCCCGACCCCGATGTCGATGATCTGCTCCGGAAGGCGACGCGGGGAGCGGCGGCGGGGCGCGTCGAGGTCCGCGCCCAAATTGAGGAGGCAGCTGAAGGGCTTGCGCAAACGCGAACTGAGCCGGGGCCCGCATGCCTGGCGATGCCCGAGCTCATCGCCGCATACGTGAGCGGCGAGCTTCCCCGCGACAGCGGGCTCGACGAGCACGTGGTCGAGTGCGCGGTGTGCCAGAGCACGGCGATCCGCTTCCGGGACGCGGAAAGCGCGTTCACCGCCGAGCTGAGCGAGCAGCCCCCGGATGCGATCCGCCGAGCCTGGCTCGAGATCGCCTCGACGGCCCGGACCGCATTACCGCGCTAGTGCCCGCTTGAGCCGATCCCCTGGGTGGGCGCTGACTGCGGGGGGAGGTTGGTCCCCTGCGGGGTCACCGAGGGGGTGCTCGGCTGTGGTGGCGTCGACGGCGCCGCAGGCTTCGAGGCGATGGGCGCGCTAACCGGTGCGCTTGGTGGCGCGGGGGCGACAGCGGGGGGGGCGGCTGCCGGGGGGCTGGCCGCGACGGGACTGGCCGCGACGGGACTGGCCGCGACCGGCGGAGCGGTGTGCTTCTTCGGTGTGGCCCGCTTGTGGGTAACCGCCCGCCCGTGGGCGGCGGTCCGGCGAGCCGGCGCGGCTCGGTGTGGCTTGGTCCGCGCTCGCGAAGCGGCCGGCTTGGAGGCGGGCGCGGCATTGGTCGCGGTGGCGGTGGGGCTGGCGGCTACGGGCGTCGCAGCGGAGGTCCTGGCCGCGCCGGGGATATTGGCAGGAGCGCTCATGGTGGTAAATGCTCCGCCGAGGGCGAGCACCGCGGCCGCTGCGCCAGCCGCCGCGATGAGCGCGAGAACGCCCGCGA
>JALYZL010000076.1 GCA_030948875.1 Actinomycetota bacterium | reverse complement strand
ATCGTCCGCGGCGGCGAGCTGCACGAGCACGTCGTCGGGAAGGTTGTGGGCGCCAAGCTGCGTGGGTGTAGTCGCGTTGTGCCCGGCGGCGTCAAGCAGGTCGGCTACGCGGGGTGGCAGCATCGAGGCGATCAGGAACCGGCCTTCCGGTAGTAACGGAACAGGAACGCACGCTAAGCCTCGTCGGGTTGCTGGATTCAGGCCCGCGCGCGACCGACCGGGGGGTCAGGTCTTCGGGTGCCGCGGTGGCAGCGGTGGGCCGAAGCCGAGCGGGTATTCGAGGCCGAGTTGGGCGTCGGACTTCGCGAGCTGGCGATCGATCGTGTTCGCGGAGAGCTCTTCGAGGAGCGCGAGGATCTCGTTGAGGACGCGACGCTGGTCGCGCTGGACGTCTTGGAGGCGGATCACTTCGCGTCGCTGAGCGGGCGTGAGGCGCTGCCTGAGCCACCGTTTGAGCTGTTGGTCGTAGACGCCGCACCACTCGAGCGCCTCCCCGTTCACGCGCTTTGACCGGTTGACGGTCGCGTTGTCGAGGACCCACGGCTTGGGTCGCGCCTTGAGCAGAGTCGTGTACTGATCCTGTGTATCGATCAGCCCTTGGTCGATCAGGCGCGCGATCGTTCCGAGCATCGCGATCGGCTGGGGCCTCGGTTCGCCACGACCACCCATGACGGCGAGCGTACCGCCGGCGTGTCGTGTCGCGGGGGGACGCAGAACGCATTTTGCGCCCGTGCTGCGGGCGCGAGCGTGACTTCTCGTTCCGATGCTCCTCAGGCAACCCGGGGTCAGTCGGTTCGGAGAGCTCGGCGCCGGCCGCCGGCAAGTTCGTGGGGCAGCGTGAACGGGAACGTGCCGAGCATCAGGACATGGTCGAGCTGGAGCGGCGAGAGGCGGGCGAGGTGCTCGTCGTGGATCTCGCGGCCGCTCGCGCGGAGATGGTTGACCGCGTCGTCCATGTACTGGGTGTTCCAGAGCACGAGGACGTTGAGCGCGAACCCGAGCGCGGCGAGCTGGTCTTCTTGGCCTTCGCGGTAGGGCTGGCGGAGCTCGCCGCGGTTGCCGTGGAAGATCACGCGCGCGACGGCGTGGCGGCCTTCGTGGCGGTTGAGGTGAACGCCGATGGTGCGGCGGTAGGTGTCGCTGTCGAGGTAGCTGAGGAGGTGCAGTGTCTTCGCGGCGCGTCCGAGCTCGGCGATCGCGCGCCCGAGGGGTGTGGGGCGCCCGCCGCCCTGCAGGACGCGCAGCAGCTCGCTCGCGCGGACGGTGCCGGTCGAGAGCGACCCGACTACGCGCAGGATGTCATCCCAGTGCCTGGCGATCAGCTTCGCGTTGATGCGGTTGCGGGCGAGGCGGTCCAGCGCGCCGTAGTCGGCGGCGCGATCCAGGCGCCAGAACCGCTGGTCCGGCAGCCCCGCGGGGCGTGGGCTGAACTGGTAGCCCAGCAGCCAGTAGAGACCGGAGACCTGGTCTGAGTAGGACGCCTGGTCGGTGATGATCATCGTCGGCCCGCCGGCGCAGGGCGGGTCCAGTTCGAGCAGCCCGTCGAGGGTGATCAGCGAGTCACGCAGGGTGCCGGGGACGACGATCGCGTGCAGCCCGGCGAACTGGTCGGTCATGTAGTTCAGCCACGTCACGCCGCGGCCGGTATCGAAGTAGCGCGGGTTCGGACCGGTGTAGATCGAGCGGACCGGGACCCGGAAGCGCATCCCGTCGACCGTTGCGATGTGCCCGTCGCCGAGCGCCCGGACGAGCGGGATCCGCGCGTGAACCTTGAGCAACAGGTCGTTGGCGGCGGCGATCGTCTCAGCGCGCACGTAGTTCTGGCTGACCCACGCCAGCCGCGCGTAGGTGAGCGCGGGGATACCGGGGTGCGCGACGTCCTCGAGGCTGATGTTGCACGCCTCGGCGAGCAGCACCGCGCAGATGCTGACGTGGAGATCCTTCACGCGGGCGCGGCCTTCGCTGAGATGCGTGAACGCGTCAGCGAACCCGGTCCAGCGGCACACCTCGAGCACGATCTCCGAGAACGCGACGCGGTTCGGCAGCAGCCCGTCGACGTCAGCGCGCAGCTCGGAGACCGGCGCGGGCTCGTCGAGGGCCTCCAGGGCGCTGAGGTCCGGGCGGTCCATCCCGGCGATCGTCTCGATCTCGAGCGCCACGTTCACGTCCAGGCGCCCCGCGGTCTGGCGGTACGCACCATCGAGCTCCGCAGCGATGCGATCGAGCGCGCGGTTGGGGTCGGGGTGGTGGTTGAGGCTCGCGCAGATCTCCGGCCGGGCGGTCTCCCACGCCGGGCCGCTGAGCAGCTTCGCGCGCGGGTCGGTGTAGCGCCCGGACCGCGGCACGAACACATCACGCCGATCCAGGGCTTGCTGGAGTGCTTCGAGCACGCAGAAGCTGTACGCGCGCCGGTCAAGCTCACCGTCACCGAGCTGCGGGTTCTCGAGCACGAGCCGTTTCCACTGGCCGCCGACCAGCTCCAACGGAACCGACGCAGCGCTCACCCGCCCAGGGCGCCCTTCGATCCCGCGCAGCGCGTCCAACGCGTCAAGAACCGGCCGGCCGGCACTGGTCGCCTCGAACACCACGACGTCAAGCAGCGCGGGCAGGAACCGGCGGAGGCTGGGGTAGCGGCGCAGCAGCTCGGCGCGGAACGCGGCATCCTGGCCACCGCTGTCAAGCTCCGCTGGTGTCAGGCGCGCGACGGCGTCACTGGCAGCCTCGAGATCCTCCCGGCTGACGCGAGCGCCGATCGCGGCCCAGAGCGCGTCAACGCCGCCCGATGGAGGGTCGAGCAGCACGAGCACCGCAGCACGCAGGCGCCGCGCAGCGCGGTCGAGCTCCGGCAGCGTTTTGAAGCGCACGTCCTTGTGCTCGCGGGCGGCCTGGGAGAGCAGCTGGTCAACAACCACATCGAGCAGAATCAGCGCATCGTCGGTCGCGTCGAGCTCGAGCTGCCACAACGCCGCCAGCAATGTCGCGTCGCGCCGCCTGGCGCTCATCCGCCGCAGCGTCTGCGCTTTCGCGACCAGCCCGTAGCGGGCCAGTGCTCGCTGTCGACCGGCCGGGACATCGACGGCGATCCCGCCGACACCAACGTCGCGGACGGCCTGGAGGCGCAGCAGGGCCTCCAGCAGCTCGGTCGCGGTCAGCTTCCGCGGCCCGGACCGCAGCAGCTCAAGACCTGACAGCAGCTCGCCCGGGATGACATCCAGCAACGCCCGCAGGCGCTTTCGCTCGCCAGCGGTGAGGGCACCCACGAGCGTCGCATACAGACGCTCGCTGGCCTGGTCGCGAGCGGCCGCGATCAGCCTCGCGAGAATGCTCGCGCCGGGCAGCAGCACCTTCGCCTCGATCAAGCGAGCAGTCGCGAGATCGAACAGCACGCTCGGGCGCTCAGCCGTCGTCCACGCCCGCGCGTGAAGCCACACCATCAGCTCAGCCTGCGCGCTTCGGTCGGAGAAGTCGCGGTAGCCATAGAGACGCTGGATCTCGCCGGCATGCTCGCGATGCGTCTGCCCCCGCCGCGCGTAACTGGCGAGCTGATCCGGGTCGACGGCGAGCTCCCTGGCGAGCGTCTTCGCGACGACCGGCGGAACGTCCCCCGGATGGGCGAGGAACGTGCCGAGGAAGCGGACCGTCGCGAGCTGCACCGCGAACCCCAGCCGGTTGTGATCCCCCCGGCGCGCGGCGATCCGCTCACGGTCGCGGTCATCGAAATGAAAGAACCGCTCCAGCTGCCGCGCGGACGGCGCCTCACCGTAACGGCCGTAGCTGGCGATCTGATCAGCGCTGAGAAAATCGACCGGCACGACGCGTCACCAATCCCCGGGTTCCGGGCTCAGCGTCGGCGGCGGTCGGGATCGTGCGCAGCGGTCATCGCGGCGACCGCCTCCGCGCCAGGGCGGGCGTAGCGCTGCAGGGAGCGCAGGCTGGTATGGCGGCTTTTGGCCATCAACAGCGCGAGGCCGACGTTGCCCTCGGCGAGATGTGTGATCGCCGAATGGCGCAGCTGATGCAGCGTCCAGCCACCCGAGGCCTCGGCGAACATCTCCTGCGCGCGGCGGTACGACAACCGCGCGCGGCCCGTCACCGGGCAGACATCGACGATCGCCGGCGCCCGGCCCGGCACAGGCCGCCGATCGGTGAGGAACAACGGGCCGCGCGAGCGGCCCGCGATCAGCCTTGGCAGCAGCCGGGCGGAGCCGGTCTGGAAATGCAGCAGCTCGATATCACCGCCCTTGCTCCTGACGACCGCGCGACGGTTCTCCAGGTCGACGTCCTCGACGTTCAACGAGAGCACCTCCGACGCACGCGCCGCCGTCTCGTAGAGCAGCCGCCACAGCGCCTTCTCGCGCACCGCGATGTTCTCGCGGCGCCACAACCGGTCGATCTGGACGTACGCGATCGCGCGCGTGCGATCCGCCGGCTCACGCCGCCGCTCAACGCGAACCTCGAAGCCGGCGGGCAGCCAGCCGCGTCGGCGGCAGAAAGCGACGAACGACCTGGTCGTCGCGACGTGCCGGTTCCACGTCGCCGGCGCGCACCCACCCCACGCGTGATTGACCGCCGCGCCCAGCTCTTCGGCACCTACGCTCCCGAGCTCGGCGCTGGCGCCGAGCTCGATCTTCAGCCGGTTCAGCGTCTGAGCGTACGAGCGGCGGCTCGAGGAAGCCAGATCCGCGCGCGCGAGGAACGCATCGCCCGCCGCTCCGAACGTTCCCACCGGCTGCTCTGCCACCACCACCCGAAACCCTTCATCGCAGGGAATGTGTCCGCGAGGACCCTATCCCAAGCCGACGGCGGCCAACAACCGTCTGCGTGCCCGCCGCTCGATGTCGCGGGGAATAGCCCGTTCCCGCGACGACACCCTGGACCGCCCCTGACAGTTCGAACAGCGTTGTCTGTGTTTCCGTTGCCGTGGGAACCGCTTCGTAGACTCCGCCGCTGTGTTCCAGTCGCAAACGGCGCGACGAGTACAGCTGCACGATTCGCCGGGTTGGGGGGGCCAGCTGCACCCATGCTCTTTGTGCTCGTCGAAGGGCTAGCGGCGCGGTCACAAGATTTCTCCCCGTGGGCTCTCGGGGCGTGTATAACATGTGCCGCTAGGAGGAAGCGACGGGTGTTGGTGGGAGGCCCGGCATGGATGAGCAGGTAGGCTGGAGTAGGGATTGGACGCGACGTCAGCTGCTGGTGCGCAGCGCGGGAGCAGCAGCGTCGCTGAGCGCATTGCAACTGGTTCGCGCGCAGGTGGCTCGCGCCGACACCGGCGTGCTGACCGCCGATGAACTCGCAGTGATCGCAGGGCTTGGGTCTTCGATTCTGATCGCGGCTGGACAGTCTGGCGACGGCTCCACTGTCGGTCTGCTGTCGCCGGCGACGGTCGCGCAGGATTTCCTCGCGATCCCGCCGGGCGTGCAGTCGCAGATCGCGGGCGTCCTCGACTCGATCAACAGCGCGCCGTCCTCGGGAACGTTCGTGTCGCTGTCGGACGCGCAGCGGCAGGCGTTCATGCGCGACGTGCTCGCGCCGCTGGCGGTCAACGTGCCGCCGGATCCCGCGTTCCAGAACGCCGCTGAAGCGGACTTCGCTGCGTATGAGGCGGAGGAGGACGCGGGCACGGTGCCTTCCGCGGCGGACTCCGTCTCGGCGGACATGATCGACTACGAGCCGCCGGACCCGCCGCCGAATCAGCCGCCGCCGCCTTCGCAACAGCCGCCAACCGAGTCCTCGGCGCAGCTGCTCGCGATCACCGTGCTCGACGGCTTGAGCTTGGTCGCGATCCCGCCGGTGTCACTGCCGACCCCGCCGTCGCTGCCGTCGCTCGGTCTGCTCCCGAGCCTGTTGCAGGATCTGCTTGGCTTGCCGCTGCTCGGAGGCCTTGATGTCGATCAGATCCTGAGCATCGTTGGGCAGGTCACTGACAGCATCGACGCGTCGGGGTACGTCGAGGCTCCGATCTACGGGGCGCCACCGATACTCGCCGACGCGCTCGCGACGTGGATCCCCGGAGCGTAAGGAGGAGCGCCCGTGCCGCCGAGAAAGTGCGTATCGATGGGGAACGCAGGAGCGTTCCCAGTCCCGCTGCCGGGCGGCTCACCGGTCGCCGACCTGTACGCCGGGGTCACAACCGACGGGGCGTACAACCTCACGTACTTCGGTCCCAGCCGGACGAACAGCCCCTGGGTAAGGCTGTTCGTCGAGTGGAACTTCCTATGGCCAAAAGCGCCTACGCAGCTAGCGAGCGGCACGGACCCGAAGAAGTCTCGGTACCGGTCCCCGCCGCCCGATCAGGCGCTGCTTGACAACCTCGATCGCAACATCCAGCTCGCCCGGAGCGTGGGCCTGAAGATCATCCTGACCACGATCGGGTTTCCGTCATGGGCCAACCGCTCTGTAATTCCAGCAGGGACGCCGGCCAACAAGGACGAGTTCGTGTTCCCGCCCGACAGCGTGCTGGTTCCGGCGACGAGCACCCCGCCGAACGGGTCAGCTTTCCAGCCGTCGGACTTCATGTACTCGCTGTGGGTGCATGAACTGATGTTCCGATACCACCCTGCGGCCCCGCATACCGCCGGGATCTCGATCGACGCGCTTGAGGTCGTCAACGAGCCGAACGTCCAGGCCGTCCAGAACACGAAATCGACCAACTATCGAAGCACTGCGCTGATGATGATGACGGCCCAGCGGGTTAAGAGCTCTCTCAATAAGCGGCACAAGGGCAAGCAGCCGATCCGACTGCTCGGCCCCGCGACGGCCGATACCCCCGGCGCGTGGAGGCGGTTCACCATGTCGCTGATCAGCGCGCTGAAGGCGCCGATCACCTTCGGTAAGCAGACCTACCACTTCGATGCGACCGACCACGCGTTCGGGTGGTCCCATCACAACTACAACGACGTCGAGCAGATCGCGAACATGTTTGCTGCGCTGCCCGCGGCCGTCAGGCAAGGAATCCTGCAATTGCAACACCCGGAGGCATACTTCGCGCTGTTCTACGGCACACGCACCCAGCAGATCCGAACGCTGCTCAGGGGCACCGGAACCACGAGCTGGTGGAACGGCTGGGGGCAACAGGCCGCGCCGCGGCTGTGGCTCACAGAGGGCGGCTGCCGGCTCGAGAAGATCACCGGCTACCCAGGAGTGGACCCCACGACCACATACAGCTCGACGGGCGTCCCCAATGACCCTGTCCCAGGCTTCAAGCAGCTGCAATCCTGGGCGCTGGCCGGCGCCGCGCATGCGCTCTCGCAGACCGCCCCCGGGCAGGCCGGGCGCGGGATCGAGATGTTCACAAACTTCCTGTTCTACGACGAGCCGCCGTTTAGCAGCGCCGGCTCGCTGATCGGGAACTTCAGCGGACTGCTGGACCACTACGTCACCAACGCCTCGGGCCAACCGACTGAGACCGCCGCTCAGGAGGCGCGTATTGCGCTCTTCGCGTGGGCGCTGTTCGGTACCGACACGCCACGGTAGATTTGGCCTTGCCGGCTGTTCAAGGAGGTTGATGACGAACCTCTCAGGCACGCTGAGGACTTGCGGCGTCGTTGCGGCCATCGCGGTCGCACTGAGCCTGAACGCGGCGCCGGGCTCGCTTGCGGCCTCGGCCTGGTCGACTGGGCCGAACATCGCCGACCCGTTTCCTGCCCCGTTCGCCGCCGGAGGTCACGCGGCGATCGAGAGCCTGTCCTGTCCCACGACAGCGCTATGTGTGGCGCTCGATTCGGCCGGAAATGTGTTTACAGCGGCCAATCTAGGCGCAGTCGGCGGGGGTGCGTGGATCGCGACCGGCGGGGTCGATCCGCCGACGGTCTCGGAGCAGTACTCGACCCACCTGTCGTGCGCCCCGCAAGGTGTGTGCGCGTTCGTCGACACGGCCGGCAACGTCGCAGCCTCGAGCAACCCGACGGGTGGAACGGCCGCTTGGAATATCGCCGCCGGCCTCGCCGCGTACGACCAATTACCAGCGATCTCCTGCCCCTCCAGCCAGCTGTGTGTAGCCCCGGTCGACGGCGACCGAGTGCTCACCACGACCAATCCGACGCGAGGAGCGTCCGCCTGGAGCTCCACGCCGGTGCCGACCATCGCCACGACGCAGTTGACGCCGAACGTCTACACCGCCATCGACTGCCCGAATATCGGGTTCTGCGTGCTCGGAACTAATGAAGGTCAGATCTCCAGCTCGTCCTCCCCGACCGCTGGCGCCTGGAACGTTGTCCGCAGCCCGACGACATCGCCTCACCTCAACCTGCGCGCGATCTCCTGTCCGAACAGCCACTTCTGCGCCGCGATCGACGTCGATCACGGCGATGTCATCACATCCACGAGCCCCGACCGCCCAGGCACATGGCACGCGACAAAGATCGACCAGGGACTGACCGGCGCCGAACTCGCAAACATCTCCTGCCCCTCCGCTCGCCTGTGCATCGCGACCGACACCGCCGGTCGTGTCCTGAGCTCGATCGACCCGACCGCAGGAACCCGCGCCTGGACCACGACTGTCATCGACCGCGGCAACGAGATCGACGGTCTCTCCTGCCCGTCCCTCCAGCTATGCGTCGCGGTCGACGGCTACGGCAACGTGATGTTCTCGACGAACCCCGGGCTACCGTCTCAACGCGCCACTAAACCGACCGTGTCCCACGCGGCGCTCACCCGTGTCGGGTCTCATGCCCGGCTGACGCTCACGATCAGCGCCGGCCGTCCCCCGGCCGGTGACATCGCGCAGATCAGCCTCAACGCCCCCGCCGGGGTCCACCTCGCCAGCTACAAGAGCGCGATCGTCGCGCGCGGAGCGACCGGCAAGCGGATCGCATTCACCGCGCGCGCTAGCCGCGCGGGTCTAGTCATCGTGCTCGAGCACCCCACCGCGCAAGTTCGCCTGAGCCTCATCGCTCCGGCGATTTCACTGGGCAAGTCGCTGCTGGCAGCGATCAAGCACGGGAAGGTCATCCCGTTCCGCATCACCGCCACCGACACAGCGCGGACCACGACGCCTATCACCTCCAGAGCGCCGCTCTAAGCCGCCGCCGCGCCGCTGGCGGCGTCCACCACGCACAACGAAGAGCCCGCGGCTTGTTGACCGGCTCGTGGACGTGGCGGGCCCGGCGTGGCAGGCCGGCTTAGCGTGCGTTCCGGTTCCATTACTACCGGAAGGCCTACTGGAACCTCGGGTGAGCGACACTCTCGTCGTCGGAACGAGGCGTCAACCGAGCGGATCTCCCTCGTCGCCCGTGCCGTAGGGTGAGCGGATTGAGTCAGACCTATTGGCAGGGCGCGGCCGCGGACGAGGCGATGCAGGCTGAGCATGCGTTCATCTGGAGGGCGATGCTCGAGACGATCGACATCGACCTCGCCGGCAAGCGGGTTCTCGACGCCGG
>JALYZL010000075.1 GCA_030948875.1 Actinomycetota bacterium | reverse complement strand
TCGTCCGGTGGGTAGGGGCGGCTCCTTGCGAGGATTGTGAGCGCGTCCTAACCGCTCCGGCGAGCCAGCGGATACGGTCGCGGTACTTCCGGTCGGGAAACGGGCATCCAAGCCCGTCTCCCGACCGAAAGTGTTGGTTGTCCGGGTTCTGTGAGTTCGCTCACATATCAAGGACGATCCAGAAAGGCCGGGCGCGGTGTGTCGTCGATGGCTCTATCCGAATCGCCGCTAAGCGAGGACTTCACGCCAGAGGCGAGGCTGACGCCCACCACCATCCGGGCTCGGGTCTAACGTTTAGCCGCTATGTCGAACCAGGATCAGATGTAGTCAATGACGACGCCGGGAGAGTCAGCGGCGGTGACGGCGCTGATGTAGCGTCAGACCGGCCGAGGGACAGCGCCAACGGCTCTGCCACGACTCAGGACGGTCCGACTCCCGCCACACGGACCAAGCGGGCCAAGGGCCGGTCGGCCACGGCCAAGGTGGCCGCCAAGAAAGGCCGCACGCGCAAGATGAGCGCCGAGACGGCTGCCGCGCGTCAAGCCAAATTTCCGCGCCACGCCGTCGAGCGCGCGCTGCGAATACCGCAGGCGATTTACGACCAGAATGGCGGACGGCCGGCGACTCTGAAGGACGCGGTGCGCTTCACCGGCAGCACGGCCGTGTCCGGCGCGTTCCGGACCGAGGTCTCATCTGCCAAGAAGTATGGCTACCTAGAATCAGCTGGAAACGATAAGGTCGCCTTGACGGACCGGGCGCGCAAGGCCATTGCACCACAGTTGCCGACGGATCGACTAGACGCCCTGCGCGAGGCAGTGCTGGCCGCGCCGGACCTCTCGGACGTCTACAACTTCTATCGGGGTGAAAACCTCCCCGACCAGCAGTTTCTCGTCAATGCCCTGACCGACCGCTTCGCGCTCCCAGCCGACAAGGTCGGCGAGTTCCTCGAGATCTTCGATGAGTCTCTCCGCTCTGCCGAACTCATCGATGCGTCCGGCTCCCGCCCCCGCCTCGTGGACGTGGGCCGAGACGAGCAGCACCGCTCGCTGCCCAGAGGGGGAGGTAATACCAATGGCGCCGCATCCCCATCGGTACCGACCGGCTCAAGCTGCTTTGTCATGCAGCCCTTCAACGGGCCGCTGGGCGGATACTACGAATCCATCTACAAGCCAGCGATCGAGCAGGCCGGGATGCAGCCGCTGCGCGCCGACGCCGAGATTTTCGGGACCGGGAAGATCATGGACCAGATTTGGCGCGGGATTCGCTCTGCCAAGGTGCTCGTGGCGGAGCTGACCACCAAGAACCCCAACGTCTTCTACGAACTCGGCCTTGCGCATGCCCTAGAGAAACCGGTAGTGCTGGTCTCCTCGAACGAAGACGACGTGCCCTTTGATCTGCGCCACATCCGCGTGATCCTGTACGACCAGGGCGACCCGTTCTGGGGCCAGAAGCTGTCGACAAGCTGGCCGACAACCTACGTTCCGCGCTCGGCGAGCCCGAGGACGCAATCTTTCGTGTCAAAGATACCTAAGCAGCCGCCTCGGACGGGGCCACCGTCAGCAGTCCGATCCGCGAGACCGAAGTTCCGGTCGACCGCCTTCGTCACGGTCTTGTCGCTCACCCCGAGCGCCTGCCCGATCGCGTTGTCGCTCATTCCGAGCTCCCGCAGCTGCTGAGCCTTCGGCCCGATCTGCAGATACACAGGCGCCGCCGTCGTGTCCCACGATCGCCGCCTCGACCCTGATCCCCGCCGCGGTTCGAATTCCCTTGCGTCGCGTCAGCGTTCACTGATTGTGCACACAACGATATGCGGGGCTATCATCGCCCGATGCACTTCGACGCAACTGGACTGCGACGAACGTCTGACCAGGAGCGCGTGCCGTGGCGCGCACGCGACGTCACGCTGGTTTGGATCCAGGCAAACGGCCGCGTAGCACAGGCGCAGAGGATCGAGGAGAAGCGGGACGCGTTGCGCACTGCTGAAGGAGAGGACCTCCTCCTTCTTGCGTGGCCCGGCGCATACCGGCAGGACATATTCCTCGTCGACGACCGAGAGCAAGCGCTGGCAGAGCTCGAGCCTCCAGGTAAACGAAAGGTTCAGTAGCACCAGGCGATGACTAACGATCCGAATCACCTGCGGCTCCCCGAGGCAGCGCGGGCGCGACTCGAGGTCGACCGGAAGTCGCGCGCGATCGCGACGAGAAAGCTGCGCGACGTGTTAGCTCGGGCTGTAGACACGCCTTCAATCAGAACGATCTGGGTTCACGGAAGCTACGCGCGCGGCGCCCCAACTGTAGGCGACATCGACCTGATGATCGACATCGATGACGCGCGTGACGAACGACAGGCGGCCTGGGACAGCTACCAGGCATACATCCGCGGCGGCAACCCGGACAGCGAGATCCTGAAAGCACTTGGCGCTGACGGTGCGTCGATGATCGAGGCGTCGGTGTCCCGGAACCACGACGAGGGTCTAGGAGAGCCGCTGCCTGTTGACGAGTGGGAACTGCTCCCAGATGCTGCCCGCCGCAGATTTGTAGCTGCGGATCCTCCGCAGCTACAGCTCCGCAGTACTCGCCAGGTGGTTGAGACGACGATGCGTTTGTTGTACTGCCGGGGCGACGATCTTGCACGAGCGAGCGAGCGCCTCGCGTCGATTCATGAGGATTCGACCGCCAGTCGATTTCCTCGTACTAGCGGTATCCCGCTACTCGACGAGCTCGCCAGTCGTATCGGCGGCGAGAACCAGGCGCTTCTTGAGACTTGCCTGCGCTCAGGCGGGGTCGACATCCGCGTGCACGTGACAGAGCCGCCGGCGCTGCGTTCGCTGCCTCTGGTAATCGAACGGACCCTCGCTGAGCGGTTCAGTGAGCGGAGGCGCAGCCTCGAAGGACGGGGTCCCTCGCACCGACACCAGATGGTGCGCGCGCTGCTGCATGCGCTACAGCAGGCTGAGCTCGACCTCTCGACGGTCTGGGTATTTGGCGGACCCGCCGACGGTCCCGCAGATCGAAACGATATGCGAGTGCTCGTTGATAGCGGCGACATGGTCGTCCATCGGCTCGGTGAGCGCCTTCTTGCGGACGAACGGGGCGAAGCGCTCTTTGATCGCGTCGTGCTCGTCCTCGATCCTTCTCGGAAATCGCCATGGATCGCTCTCGATTTCACCGCGGCAGACCAGCAAGCGCTTGCCGAGCTGGTCAGGCGACAGAAGGCGCAATTTCATGCTCGGCTTCAGAACCGGGCATGGCCCGCCACCGCGGATCAACGCTGAGAACGGGTTGATGCCCTCGCTTTCGCAACAGTCCTTGTCGCTCACGTCGAGTGCCCGCGCGATTGCTTTGTCGCTCATCCCCAGCTCCCGCAGGTGCCTCGCCTTCTCGCGGATCCTCATGTAGACCGGCAGCTCAGCGTGGTCGACGATCACCGCCTCGACCCTGATCCCCGCCGCGGTTCGAATTCTTTGCGTCCGCGTCCATGGAGTCCCGAAGTGTGAACCCCTCAGCCCAGACTGGGCTGCGGGGTTCTCTCGCTCGCGTCAGTGATCGCGGTTCTGACTAAACCGGCCGCTGAGGTTGCCGACGACGCCGCAGGCGCCATGGGTTATGGCGGTTGAGCCCGTACCGTCTGGCGGTTCCTGGCTGCTGAATGTGGATTGCATGCGCCCATCGATGAACGATTTCTCGTCGCCAGGCTTCAAGCGGCCAGGTTGGCATCCGGTTGGGGTCGACGATGGCGAGCGTGCCGCCGACGGCCACGATCTGCTCCGCGTGGTCCGCAGGCAGCGCATCATCAGCTGTGACGAGAACCCAATCATCGAGCTGAGCATCGAGCTTGAGGAGAAGCTGAGGATCTGGCTGCCGCGTAGGCCGAGCGCTGACACGCTGGTTGCGCCACGGCCGCGGTAGGAGAGCTCGGTCGCGAGTCGCTTGTTCAGGTTCTCGTCGACGACGATGATCCGCGGCGCCGCGGTTGTCACGCGGCTTCGAGGCGGCGCACTTCACGCCACCAGCGTCGAGCGTCGGCGATCTCGGCCTCGGTGAGGTCGTAGCCCTCTTCGAGCTCCTCGATTCCGTTCGGCTCGGCCGCCAGCTCAGCAACGTCCTGCGCCGCAATGCGACGGCCGCGAATACTCGGTCGACCGCTAAGTCGCTCTGGATCGACTTCGATGTACTTGAGATCCGGAACAGTTCGCACCGCCCATCCGCCGCGGCGTAGTTGCCCACGGATGGTCTCGAGGTTCTCTGGCTCGATGGCCTGTTGCCAGCTGCCGACGCCAACGTCATAGGTCCCCTCGGGCTTTGTCACGACGACGCGGGCTCGCCCCTTACCCGGGACTGTTCCCAGCGGCGCATCGGTAAGCGGCCAGTCTCCGTATTCGGCAAGCTGGTTGATCGCTTCCCGGATCTCGCGGTGCACGACCTCGCGCTCGAGCAACTCGTGGACCACCATGGCCTCCGCCACGTCTTGAAAGCTATAGACGCGCGGCGAGCGCGCCGAGACGGAAGAGCGGATGTAGCCGCGACGAGCCCACTGGCCCATCGTCGGTCCCGAGACGCCGGCCAGCTGCCCGGCCTCCCAGGCGAGGTACCGGCCGCGTGGCGGCAAATGGATGACAGTGCCCATGAGTAGAAGCGTATCCCTCTTGGAGGCGGCCGCAGCGGGAACCTCGACAGAAGGCTCGGCCTGATGAGCGCATCGCGCGGACGGAATCCTGCACAGCGCCCGAGTGTCGCGATCCAATGCTGCTCCGCGAGTCATGTTCGTACGCGGCCGCGGCGGTTCGATCCGACCCGTTCGAGAGGCTGCTCCAACCGCGCGGAGTCCGCGAAGGTCTCCGCCTCAACAAGGAGGAGCCACCATGGCCCCACAGCCATGTCCTACCCGGATGTCCCTGCCCGAGGTAATGGGCGATCCCTGCGCGAGCGAACTTCGTGAGCACGCGCTCGCAATCCTTCGCGCGACGGCGAGTTCCCACAAGCTCATCCGCTCGCACCCTGAGGTCAAGGATGCTTTGAGCCAGCTGAGTGAAGACGTCGAGCGTCTCACGACGACCGTGCTTGAGAAGTTGGCAGACCAAGCGGGTATCCCGTCTGAGGGCGACTCCATCTCGCCGGCTCGTGCGAGTGGGCGATTACAGGATCGACCGCTCCAGCGGCTGCTGGATCTGGATGCGGAGCGTTACACCTGGCGGGTATCCGATCATCGGACGCAAGGCCAACGGAAGGGAAAACGTCCCCGCGCAGATCTATTGGATGCTCGCGCACGGAGCGGTGGAAGAGGACGAGATCGTCGTCCCTTCGTGCAACTCCCGCCTCTGCGTCAATCCGGACCACGCTCGCGTGGTCGACCGTCGTGCGCGCGCCGCAGTCCGTATGCGTCAGGTCAGCGCGCTGGACTGGGATGCCGTCCATGAGATCCGGCAAACGCTGCCATCGTCCCGCGAAGGGATGCGAGACCAGGCGGCCGCTCTCGCTACCCGGTTCGGTGTCCGAGAGCCCACGATCCTGGCTGTCTTCAGGACGTCGTTTGGGTTGACCCGGAGTACGCGCCGGGATTCGAGGTCCCGTGTGCTGGTCCCGGCTGTGATGTGGTCTTCCGCAGCACGAGCACGGTGCGCAAGTACCAAAACCGAGGAATGCTGTGCGGCGGCTATGGCGGCTCGAACGGCCGGCAAGCGGCGTCATGGATCACACGGCCGGCATTTGCGCAATCGCCAGGGCGACGCGCGCGAGAGGAGGCGGCGTTGAGGGCTGAGGCGGCCGCCGCCGAGGCTGAACGGTCCGAGGTGGTCACAGAGTCACCGAGGACAAGCGTGTGGACGGTGGCAAGCCTCGACCAGCCGATCGGCGAAGAGGGCCGCCCTCGGCGATGTCCTCGCCCTATCGCAGGAGCTTGGTGACCCCGAGGCCGAACTCGAGCACGCTTTGGTCCGCGAAATGCTCGCCGGGTTGTCCGAGGAGGCAGTCGAGAGGATGAGCGATGCCGAGCTCGTGGCTGTTCAGGAACGATTGAGCGCAGCAGACATCAGTCCATCGATTTCAGGCTCAGGGGACGGGCTTCAAGGCTGAGGCCGGTCTCGGTCCATAGCGCCTGCTCCGTTTGGAGCGCTTATCTTCCTGCGCGAAGCGCTCGCGGGATCCGAGTGGGTTCTCACACTGACTGACCCCCGGATGCCGTAGAGAGAATCGACCGGGCAATTCTCGCCATCAGCGTGATTACACTCGCTGAGGCCCGCTACGGGAATCGTTTGCGTCTCGATGACGGAGAGAGAACGGAGCCTCGTCGACGCTCTCGCCGGCGAGTTGGTTTCCGTGCGGAGATGCGGGTGGCCGTACGCTCGGCTGGACTGGCAACCCGCGTCCGCCGGCGCACTGCCTCATAGAAGACTCTGGTGACCGCGAACTTGCGAAGCTGTCCAGGTCGGAACACCCTCGATCAATAGAGCGATGAACGGAGGATCAGGCTCCGAGCGACGCGGTCGCCTTGGCGACGGTCCTGTCGTCCACGCCGGGAGCCCGGCCGATCGCCCTGTCGCTCATCCCGAGCTCACGCAACTGCTTCGCCTTCGACGCGATCTGTAGATACACCCGCGCTGCCGTCGCGTCCACGATCGCGCCCTCGATGACGATCCCCGCCGCGGTTAGAAGAATCAATTCGAACGTGACGCGCCGGAGCGGAGTCTCAGGGCTATCAGTAAGCCGCGATTTCGTCCGTTCGGAGTTCGGGCTCGTCGAGGGTATAGGCGACTCCCATGTCCCATGCCTCAAGAGCGGCGTGGCGAGTCCCGGAACCCTGATAGTGGATGAGACCCAAGAGATCGACCGGTGCTCGGCCGCGGATCGATGCGATTGAGGTTGGAGTGTCCACGGCGGGATCGATTGGTTCGAGCAGCAGAGGCGAGATGACGCGCTCCCCGAGGAGCACGAGATTGCGTGTCCCGGGCAGCGCGGCGCTGGGAGCAATGATCGCCGTCGGCCCGGATGGATCTGAGCGAAGACCAGTAGCGAAAGCTTGACAGGAGGTCCGATCATCGGCGACGAGATCCTCCGGTGTGAGTCCGAAATCTGTCGCCACGTCAAACGTGAGATCGACTACGTCGCGTTTCTCGAGAGCGACACGGGCCGTCCATAATGGAGGCCTGACCTCGCGTGCGCCTGCCTCGTCTCGGACGGCAAGCGCGCGAAGGACCTCAGCCCACGGTGTCAGTGGATGAAGTCCAAGATAGGTCGTGGGTGCCTCGCCTGCGCGGTTGTAGCGGCCAGCACTCGGATTTGCGTCGACCCAGAACGGCGTCTCCCAGGCAGCGCATCTGTAAGTGATGAGCTCGACCAAGATCTGCTAGCTGGCCACGCTCTGACGCGTTGCACTCGCCCCCTGCATCAGTTCCCCGACGGCCTCTGGGTCGCCCAGCAGTTGCACCGGCGGGCGGCCTTCAAACTGTGGGTTTGGTCGCGATAGCCACGAGATGACCCCAGGGCCAGTTAACGCGAACCGCAGCTGCGCAGTTAGCCGTGCAAGTACTCGGAGGCGCCGCGCCTCTTCACCGACGGGGCTTTGGGGCTCGTGCTCGGATGCCCAGCGTCCAAATGTACGAGCGTTGACTCCCAAGGCTTCAGCAATCTGACGCTGCGGCACGTCGAGCCTGTCAACGAGCCAGCGCGCGATTTCTTTGGCGGGCCGGTCGTCTGATGTCGGTGCTTGTTCGGCGAGGCGGGCAAAGAGCGCTCGCAGGTTTTCCAGGGCAAGTCGAGTGGCCCGGCGCTCAGCGATGGGATCCTCCTCATCGAGGGCACGCAGCGCTCGCACCTGAGCCTTCTCGAGTTCAACTAAGAGGTACGGGTCGTGACCGATCGTGTGAGGGTCTAGATCGGCGAGGGAGTCCGCCAGGTCGCGAACTAGTTCCTTTATGGCCGGTCCGACCTCGCGCTCGCGCGCCAGGCGACCGTTGGCCTCGGCCAACTCACGGGCAACAATGTCTGGATGACCTAGGTCGAATGTGGTGGCGCTCATGGCGGAACGTGTCGTAGTGCTACGACAGATTATGACACACAGGCGCGGGGGAAATTTCGGCCCGCTGCCAGGTGATCAAGGGCGCGAAGCATGGGCACGTTCGCGCGAATGAGACCGGGCGCTAGTGCCACGATGACGACGACCGGGTGCTCGACGCGACGCCCCGGCTCCTTTCTGCTGCCCGCCGGGCTGTGCGGCGCTCACTGCACGGCGAGTGTCGTGCGCATACCGATGCTGGCGTGGTCAAGGAGCGTGCACTCAAGGGTGTAGGTCCCAGGCGCGAGCGTGACGCTCAGCGTGACCGATGACCCGGAGTCGAGTACGGCCGTCTGGGCGACGGTCTGCCCGTTACTGTCGACGATCGCCAGGTCGTGCTGATCCATCCCCTGGTTGGCGACGTTGAATTGGAGTGCTCCGGCTGCGACGGGGTTGTGGCTGGGGACAATTCTGTACTCGGACTCCTGGACGAGCAGGTGGCTCGGCAGGTGCTGGGGTGGGGTGGGCCCGCTAGCTGTGGTCGGCGTTGTCGTCGCGCCCGTTGTACCCGTCGCGGTGGAGGGTGGCGTCGGTTGCGGCGCGGTCGTGCCGGGCTGCGCAAGGCCCGGATTGGGTTGCGTGGCGCCCGTCGGCCGTGGTGTGATCGGCCCGGGATGCGTCGCCGGCGGATGGGTTCGGGTCGGAGCCGGCGAGCGGTGGGATCCGTGCCGCGCGCGGCCTGTGCTCGGCGGTGCCGGGCCCGCCGGCGCGGACGTGCCGGAGGTCGTATTCGTCAAGGAGGCACGCGAGCCACCGGTCGGTGGCGCCGGCTGTCGCGCCGGGCCGACTCCGGGCGACCTGTGTCCGCCGGGTCCGGGCACAGGCGACGCTGAGCGACTGCGCGTCGGGCCCCCGGCCGACACGTTGGGCGAGCCGGCCGACGGTGCTCGCGGGATGGTTGCGTTGCCAGGGCGTAGCGCCGCGAGTCCGAGCGTCGCCGCCTCGCCAAAGCCGAGGTCGGCGCCCGCGAGTACCGCCACTGCCATCGCCCCACCACCGAGCGTAATCGCGATCACGGCGGCTGTGAGCAATCGGCGTACGAGCCCGCGCGGCATCACTTGTTCACGTCGAACAGCGTGTTCCCGCTCCCGTCCGGGCGCTGCAGCGCTGCGAACCCACCCGCGGGGCTACCCGGAAGCACCTGGCCGGGATCGGTACCGAGCCACTCGCTGATCACCGCCTGGTAGACGGAGCGGAAGTCGGTCGAGACGACCAGGTCGCCGGTGGCGTCGAGCGTCGAGAGGCCAGGGAACGGCGCCGCGAGCCCTCCGCGCACCTTCTGACCCATCGCCAGCATCAGCCCGCCCGCGCCGTGGTCGGTGCCATGCGACCCGTTCTCCGCGACACGCCGTCCGAATTCGGAGAAGACGAGCGTCGAGACCTTAGAGGCGACGCCCTTGTTCTGAAGGTCCTGCTGGAACGCCGCCAGGCAGCGTGAGAGCGTCGCCAGTTGTGGGTCCTGCGTGGCGATCTGGTTGCCATGGGTGTCGAAGCCGCCCCAGCTAATCGTGATGATCCGCGTGCCCAGGCCGGCTGCCAGGAGCGTCGCGGCGAGCTGGAATTGCGTGACCAGCTGGGTATCGGAGCTGAGCGTCGGATACGGTGCGGCCGGCGAGAGCGTCGGGAGGCTCCCCGTGTCCTGGAAAACCGAAACCGACTCCTGATAGGTCTGGCGCGAGCGCGCCAGGTGCGTGTTGCCCGCCGAGGCGGGCACGCCGCCGAGCGCGTTAAGTGGAGTGTTTGCGTTGGGGACGGCGTAGTTGGTCCCCTGGAGCCCGGTGCCGCCGGTCCCGCTGAAGGAGAAGCCGAGGTTGTAGGTGTTGGGGATCGCGCACACCGGCGCGGTGGAGGTGCGGATCGCCTTGGAGATCGAGGAGTTGATCGAGATCGCCTGAAGCGGGTTGGTCTGAGAGCCGTTTGTATCTAGCCAGCGGCCCAGCCAGCCGGTCGAAAGCTGCTGCAGTGCGCCCGCGAACCAGTAGTCCGACGATTCGAAGTGGGAGAGGTTTGGCGGCGTGTAGTCGACTGCGGGCATAAGTGCCAGGTTGTCGCTGGAGATTCCCTTGCCGTTGCCGTAGAGCGTGTCTAGCCCGATCGCGAAGCTGTTGTCGCCGCCGCCGCCGGTCGACACCAGGGGGTTGGCGAACGCCAGCGGCGTGGTGCCGCTCGTGTTCGGCACCGGCCGCGAGCCGACCAGGCCGTTAGCAGTTGCGCCCTGCCCGCGGTGCAGCACCGGCCTGGCACCTACGTACTTGCCGTAGTCGGTGCTCCCGGCCGGGATCAGCGTGTTGAGGCCGTCGTTGCCGCCGGCGATGTAGACAAGTACGAGGCAGTTGCCGGTGTCGGCCTGAGCCACGGCGCTCTCCCAGACCGACTCCCAGCCGAGTGCCTTCGGCCCGTAGACGCTAGCGAGGCCGGCAACGCCCGCCTGGAGCAGGCGCCGGCGTGTGACGTCGAACGAGTTGCGGCCCTCCGGGAGCCCGGCGAGCGCGGAATGCGGTATCTCCAACAGCTGCACCGGGCGCTCGTCGCTGACCTGCGAGAGCAGAATCTCCTCACACTCGAGGCAGCGGGAATGGTTCGGTGGGTTCATCACGTCACCTGGGCGTCCGGGCCGCCGACCATGAAGGCTCGAAGTGCGTACTGCCGTCTGCGGCGCGCGAACACATCGGCGTTAGCTGGGAATTGGGTCGTATCGTTGGCGAAGGCGAGCAGGATCTGCTGGGCCTGGGCGGACAGCCATGGCTGGCCGGCCGCGGCGTACGCACGGTCGTAGGCCTGCTGGCCGGTCTCGCCCGGGCCGCCGGTGTCGATGTAGTCGGAGGCGTTGGTGTCGCCGGCCCCGGTCCCGGTGCTCTTGTACTTTAGGTACAGCAGGTCGCGGATCATGTCGAAGCGCGCCGAGCAGGTGCTCGTATTGAGCCACGACAGCCCTCCCTCCCAGCCGGCGACGTTCGGCGGGTCGTAGGGGACCTGCTGCATGTCCTTGAGCACCGACCGGGGGAAGTAGTCCACCATCGGCGCATCGAGCTGGCGCAGCACCCCGACGTAGTAGAGGATCGGCGACTTGACGAGGTTCGGCTCGTCAATCGACTCGAACATCAGCGGGTGCGTGAGGATCTTCCGCAGCACGGGCTTGATCAGCAGCTGTGGGTCGGCCGTGTAGGTGGCGACGAGGTCACTCAGGGTCGCGGGCGGAATCGGGGCGAGGATGAACTCGTGCCAGAGCTTGGTGATCAGGAATGGCGCGTGGCTGGGCTGAGCAAGCACGACGTCGCATGCCGCCTGGTAGTCGCCGGCGCCGGCTGTCCCAGCATTCCCGCTCAGGCTCTGCCCGAGGACGGTCTTAGTTCCGGTGTCGTGGTAGCTGGGAGTGAAGTGGGTCTGGCCGAACGTCGGGCTGGTCGGCGCCTGGTCGATCTGCCAGCCGGTGAAGCACCGTGCGAGCTGCGCGACGTCGGTCTGCGAGTAGTTGGGGTTGCCCTGGGCGTCCTGGACCCCGAGCGTGAACAGCTCCATGAACTCGCGGGCGTAGTTCTCGTTCGGACGCCCGACGACGTTAAGCCAGCCGCTCAGGAAGAACAGCATCGCACCGTTCTGCGCGGTCATCGCGTAGGCGAGCTGGCGGAAGCTCGCGCCCGGGTACTGCGCCAGGTCCGCGAAGCTGTAGATGAGCGCCCGGTAGTTCAGCATCCATTGAGCGGGCACGGCGTCCCCGAACCCGGCGATCGCGAAGTGCCGGCTCCAGAAGAACGCCAGCCGCTCGGTGAGCGGGTTGGTCGCGGTCTGCATCCGGTAGAGCCATTCGATCACCATCTCATCGGTGGAGCCGAGTGGGTCGATCGTCGTCGAGCCGTGATACGTCGGCGGGTTGTCGCCCACTGGGTAGGACTGAGCGGTGCTGAGCAGGTGGTCGGCCAGCGCCGGCACCGGCTGGCCGACCCACTGCTGGCGGTCGGCCGCCGACGGCCCGAAGCCGCAGCGCCAGAACATCCGGTCGACCATCGCCTGGGTCATGTTCGCCGGGACCGAGGGGCCGACCGCCGTCGTCGCCTGCGCGGGGGAGGACTGGGCGCTGCGGTTGCCAGCGGCGTCGACGGCGGCCACCGTGTAGCCGTACGTCGTCCCTGCCGCCAGACCGCTGTCGGTCAGCGGGGAGGCCGTGACCCAAGTCGCGAGCTGGCCGTCGCGGTAGACGACGTAGGCCGCCACGCCGACGTTGTCGGTCGAGGCGTTCCAGCTCACCCGTACGACCGTGTCGCTTTGGGCGGAGGCGATGACCCCGGTGGGGACGGTCGGTGGCTGCGTGTCCGCCGTGGTGCCTCCGCCGGGCGTGGGTTTCGCGCGCGGGACTTGAACTACGAGAGCCGCGCAGGGCCGTCCGAGCCGACGGTGCTTGCCCATCGCTCGCACCGCGTAGGCGTACCGCTCTCCGGCGAGCGCCGTGATGTCGACGTACGAGGTGGCCCGCGTGCCCGCCTGCGGCTTGCCGTTACGCAGCACCAGATAGCCGAGCGGCCGCGGCCCGGACTTCGGCGCCTTCCAGCTCAGGCGCACCGCGCCCGGCGCGACGCCGGCGGCGTGCAGCCGCCTCACGATGCCGAGCCTGTTACGGGCGCCACGAAGAACAGCACGGCGAGTCAGCTCGGTTGACATCTCTCGCAGCTCCTATCCCTGGACGGTCCGATCCGGGGCCCCGCTATGGGAGATGTTCCCAACGTCGGCCAGACCTCCGGTGTCGCGCGCAGTACTCTACAGACGGCTCTCGGCACATGGTGGAAAACCTTGAGCCGCTCGCGCCGCGCTGGGTCGTTGCGACTGCCAGGCTGACTTTCGATTAGAGGGATCGTCTGACGCGGTTCGGGTATAAGCACCTCGAGGCGATCTGAAGCCATCGCTACTAGTCTCCTTCCAAGTCCGGTCCGTCGCGTTCAGCGTGGCGGCGAGGCGGCGGCCCGCCGGCCCGAGTTTGAATGGCTGGCTCGCGGCGGGCTGGTTGCCCGCGGAGTCGTCTACGGCGTCATCGGAGTCCTCGCGCTGAAGCTCGCGGTCGCATCGGGGGTAAGACGACAGGCCAGCGGGGGGCGCTGAAGACGGTTGCTCATGAGCCGTTCGGCAAGGCGCTGCTGATCGCCTTGAGCGTCGGCCTTGCCGGTTATGCCCGATGGCGGCTGATTCGCGCTGGGATTGGTCATGGCACCCAGGACAAGGACAGCGGCCTCAACCGCGTCGCTGGCGTGATAAGTGGCGTCGCCTACGCCGGTCTCTGCGTCACCGCGGTGGAGATCCTCGCCGGCAGTGGCGGGGGGTCGAGCAGTCCGAAGAAGGAGGCCGGAGGCGTGTTGGCCTGGACCGGCGGAACGGTGATCGTCGCTGTTGCCGGCGTCATCCTGATTGGCGTTGCCCTCTATCAGGGCTACAAAGGTGTCTCTCGAAAGTTCCTGGAGAGCTCGGACACCGCGAGGATGAGCCGCAAGGTCAAACGCGGCTTCGTGGCAATCGGAGCCTTCGGGCACCTCGCGCGGATGGTCGTCTTCGCTCTCATCGGGTTCGGACTGCTGAAGACCGCGATCGATTACAACCCCACAACGCGATCGGCCTCGACGGAGCTCTCAACAAGCTGGCCCACAATTCCTTATCCCAGTAGGCATTCTCCGCGAGTGGTGCGGCGCCTCCTCTCGGGCGATGCCAGCAGAGCAGCGGGCCGCGGCAAAGATCTCGCGATAATCAGGCTTCGATGATGACTCGGCGGGTGTGTGGGGCAACACCCGGCAGGCGGCCGCGGCGTGTCGAAGGTGCTCAGTCATCCTCCTACTTGATGCGGGTGTAGGTGAGATCGAAGTCGCGCTGCCAGTCGCCCCCGTCGGTCGCGGTTTGCCAGGCTCCGGTGATCGTGGCACCGTCGGGAGCGAACTTCCCGATGAACCGTTGCGAGAAGTCCAGCGGCGTGAAGTCCGGCGCGTCGCGCACGAGCGTCCAGGTGCCGTCGGTCAGGTCCATCGCGTAGACACGGACTACGCCGCGTGAGTCGAAGTAGTGCTGGGTGTAGCTGCCGTCCTCGGCGACGGCGATGATCCCGAAGCTGTCCGGGAACTCGGGGTCGGCTAGCTCCGAGCGCTGGAGTAGGAACTGGCGGTCCAGTGCCCATTCGAATGTCATCGTTCCGGCGTTTCCGTCCGCTCCTGCCACCTCTTCACGCCACGCGCCGACGAACGCCTCGAGGCGCTGGAGTGCGCCGATGCGGTGCGGGTTGTTGGTCTTCATCTCGGCCTCACAATGTTGAGGGATCGTAGGCTGAGACCGTCACGCCTCGCGGAACTAATCGCGCCCGCCCGGCGCAAAAGGGAGGTCGGCGTTTCGCGCGGCGATCCGCGTGTCTCCCGACAGAAGCAGCGTCCGGAGGCGTACCGGGCGCATCACGGAGCGAACGGATCAACGAGCCGATCGTGTTGCTAAGGCATAGATCTTTGCCATGAGCACCGGCCCGGTCACGATCATGACCGTTGAACCCCGTCTGACAGCCGGCGATCGGGGTAAGGGCCGCGGGTGCGCGCGTCACGAGTAGTATTGCCCTGCGGGTCGTATGCAAGGGAGAGGAGGCAGCGGTGGCGCAGCTACGGCTGGCGTCGGTTGGCTTGGTCATCTGCGGGTTCCTGTGGATGACCTCGGCAGCATCGGCGCTGATCCTCGGAGTCGCGACCCCTCCGACGGGAGGAACGGCCCTGACGTGCGGCGGGGGCACCGTCTATTGGCAGTCCGCCACTGACCTGAATTACGACTACTCCGTGCCGGTTGGAGGCGGGGAGATCACCTCGTGGAGCACTTACGCCGCGACGGACGTCCCCGGATCGACCGTGGCAATGGTCGTCCTCCGGCCGACGGGTTCGGCGTACACCGTGGTCGCAGCGGACACCGAGACAATCCCCGGCGCCGTCCCGGTAAGCGGCGTCGCGACCTTCAACCTTTCGCAGCCGATCGTTGTCGCCACCGGAGATGTGCTCGGTATCAGCTCGCAGACGGTGTACGGGTGCGGCCTCACCCCCGCATCCAGCGCTGAGGTCACGAGTGCCGCGCTTGCGCCCACACCACCGTCCGCGGGCACGCAGTACATGGCGGGGACGACCTTTCCCACTCTCTTGGTCAACCTCTCGGCCAACCTTGTCCAGAATCCGGGCACCCCCGCCGCGCCCCCCTGCCAGGTCACCACGCTCGCAGGCGCGCCCCTCGCCGTCGCCAAGACTGTGCTCACGGCGCACAACTGCAAGATCGGCACGACTACGAAGAAGACGTCGAAGAAGGTCCCGAAGGGCCTCGTGATCTCGACCACCCCAGGCCCGGGAAGTACGCTCGCCGCCGGCACCGCAGTTAGCATCGTCGTCTCCTCGGGTTCGCCCAAGCACAAAAAGACGCAGAAGCACAAGGCGAAGTAGCCGTCGTTGCGGGCGAGGCGCCCCACGGCGCTTCCTCAGATCCTGCTCAGCTCCGCAGAACGGGCGAACGCCATGCGATTGCCGGCAGCTGCGAACGCGCCCCGTCCGGCGTTCCCGCCGCCAATCGTCAAACGGAGACCTGCGTGCGGACCTCGAACGACGTCTCCTGCGGTGGGGCCGCAAACCCGCCGTCGATGCCCGCTTGCATTCGGGGCATCAGAGTGCCGTCGCGGAACTGCTCCCAGCTCTGCTTCGAGTCATGTATCGCCACGATCAACCACCCGTCGCCGGACGGTCCGGCGAGGTGAAGCACCTGCCCAGGAGGCAGGCTCCCATCGCTCGGATGCACGGCAGCGACCGAGACCTCGTACTGCTCCTCGGTACCACCAGCGAACTGATGAACGACGCCATAGGCCATCTCGTTACTCCTCGTGTTCGACAACGATGCGCCAGCGCCTCAGCGCGAGCCTACCGAGAGGCCTGCCGCTTTGCAAGACGCCCCGGCGCACGAATGGTCGACCGGATCCACGCTGCGCGGAACCATCGCGTATGGGGTAACGCCGCGGCCGGTTCCGTCCGTTTAGGTCGTCATCGGGGTGTTGATTGATGGCGCCCGCGTGATTCGCGGACGCCATCAAACGGGCTAGCTGAGGTGGACCTCGACGACCGCTCCGTCGGGCACCAGGACACCAGGCCCTTCAGTGCGCGCGTCTGCCCAGACGATGTAGTCGCCGGCTGCGAGGCTGCCGAAGATCGCAGTCAGGATCGCTCCAGCGTGCCTCGCGCGATCGTGCACGCCGGTGTGGACGCGGTGTCCGTCGCCGTCGACACGACTGATCTCGATCTCCCGGCCGCGATAGCGCTCGCTCGGGTAGATCACGAGCGCACCGCGTCCAGCACCGACGTCGAGCGCGACGCTCGCGCTCGACGCGGCATCCGTCACTGCCGTTGTCATGATGATCTCCTCTTTCAGGCCGCTGTGAGCGGTTTCGTCTGGTACCCGCTCCGGGGTGTCCCGAGGTACGGGAAATGAGACAGATAGCGGGTGCTGTTCGGGCCGAGCCCGTCCGTGACCAGGGCAGCGGCGGCATCCGGCGTGTAGCTCTTGTCGATGAGCGGATAGGTCGCCCCGGCGATCGCCCGCAATTCGACCGTGACTACGTCGTCGAACACGCGACGTCCGTTCGGGAAACCGGCGGCGTCGCCTCCGATCAATCCGAGCGGCTTTGGGCTCTTCGCCGGCGGGATCGCCATGTTCAGCCGCAGCTGATCCGCGTAGACGCTCCCGGTGTAGTTCTGGAACCCGGGGACGATCCCCGATGGGATCCCGGTCAACAGGACCGCGACCAGGTCTGCCCGCGGAGCGCTGAGCCCCGCTAGCTTCGGGAACACCCCCGGATAGAGGACCGGTAGCAGCCCCGCCAGCTCTGGGTGCTGGACGTACTTGAGGAACTGGCCGTCGTCCGCGGCCGGGAGCGCGTTCCACCGATCCTTCTCGCCCATCGGCACGATCACCTCGTTGAACAGCGGGTTACCCAGACGCGAGACCTGGACCCACGCTCCGGCTTCGTGGTTACGTCCGGTGCCCGCCTCGCGGATCACTGCTCGTCGCCGGCTCGCGGCCGTCCACACACCGATCACCGAGCCCGCGAGCGCCGGGTTCGTCGGCGTCGAGCCGTCGCTGGTCAGCTCGTGCTTGGGCACCTGAAGAGCGATCGAGTGAACGCCGAAGTCGTGCGTCGCGTTCACGCCATGGGCGTCCGCCATCGCCGCGATGTGCAGCTTCTGAAACGGCCGCAGGTCCCCGAGGTCGAAGATCGCACCGAGATCGACGTAGAAACCCTCCAACCGCTGGCCTGCGAACACCTTCTGCTTGGCGTCGATGCTGTGCACCGCCTCGGCTGCGAGCCGATCGTAGGCCGGCGTCGAGGCCGGCCCGATGTTGCAGGGCGGGCACGCAAGATGGCTGGCGAGCACCTGTCGCTTGCCGTTCTTGACGCGCGTGACCGAGTAGAACTGCCGCCGGTTCCAGTTCGGGCTGGCCAGCGACCCGATCGTGCCCGTGTTGTACAGGAACGTATCGAGGTTACGGACCTCGGTTTCGAACTTGAACTCGTAAGTGATCTCCGGCTTGCCGTCGCCGTCGTTGTCGATGTGGATCTCGTACAGAACGTCGTCGCCGAACTCGAAGAAGTTCGGGCCTCCGAACGGCGCTTCGAGCGGCAGGTAGTTGGAGATGATCGTTACGGTCCCCGGATCGTCCGGGCTGACAAATGCGTATGTGTCCGTGTTGTCGGCGACAGGGTCTTTGCTGATCGCCGGCGCCTCGCGATGAGACGACATTGGTTGTACCTCCGAGTCGGTTGAGCAACGGGTAGTGCGGAGACGCGCAGGGCTTGACGAGCCCCGCGCAAACGGCTTCAGCGCGCGGCGCGTTCGATCCGGGCGGCTAGCTTTAGATCGCGAACCGTCACTTCGCGATCGCCGCTCATCACCGAGATCTCGCCGCTGCTCGGATCACGGACATACGCGACGACCGGCTCGGAACCCGCTGGGGCATCAGGATCGGCATCGGCCCGCTCGGCGGCCAACGCCCCGATCGCTGTCAACCCGGCCGCTGTGCCAGCCGATCGTGTGACGAATCCACGCCTGGTGAGGTGACTCATCGAGCCCTCCTTCATGGTTTCGTCGAGCTACCGGTCAGGCTTGTCGCGTTCGCTTCCCGCGCCGGCGTGACGCTCGTCTGGACGCCGGGCTCTCGACTCTGTACGACCGGTCATACGCCCTCGCCGCAGGAACAGATCACCGTCTACAAAGATTCCTGCGTAGAGCAAGCACGAAAGGAGGCGCCCGGCTCTAGGCCGAGGTGATTGCTCGCTACGCGTATAGACTGTCGCCATGCGACGTCTAGTGTGTCTGCTCGGAGCCTTGGTCGTGGCCCTCGGGGTCATAGCCCCGCGGGCCGGGGCGGCGAACCAGGCGGTTAGCGTCTCAGACGACGTTTTCGATCCCGGCAGAGTCGCGGTCAAGCCAGGCGAGTCGGTCACGTGGAACAATACGAGCAGCGGCGAGGCTCACAACGTTTCCTTTTATGACGGCTCGTTCACCGCGCCGGCTACTCCCCTGGTTAGTCCTTGGACGGTGACCAGAAAGTTCACAAGCAATGGGACGTATCCGTACTACTGCCAGGAGCACGGTGCCGAGATGTCGGGGGTGGTGTACGTCAACGATCTCGGCGAGCTCCCGCCCTTGATCACCTTATCGGCTTCGCCGCTCCCGGCCACCGCTGGGCAGACTGTGACCTTCAGCGCCTCGGCCTCGAGCGCCAACGGGATTGCCAAGTACGAATGGGACCTTGACGGCAACGGGTCGTTTGAGACCGGCACCGGTACTACGCCGACTGTTTCGTACTCGTACCCGAGCGCGACATCGCTGATGGTGAGCGTGCGCGTGACCGACAACCACGGGCTAAGCGATGTGGCTTCGGTGCCGGTGCAGATCAACGCCCCCACGCCGACGCCGACGCCCACGCCGACGCCGACGCCGGGTCCGTCTCCGACCCCTCCGATGGCAGGCAGCACCCCCCCTTCGGTGACCGGGTACGCGGTTACCAAGGCGATCTTCCGGGTCGGTCGCGCATCCACGCCTACGACCGGCAAAGCGGCCAAGATGGTGGCTATCGGAACAACGTTCACGTACAGGCTCTCCGAAGCCGCCGCCACGAAGATCGAAGTGCTACGACTGGCGCGAGGACGCAAAAAGGGCATCCGCGCCGTCTCGATGGGCACACTCTCGCGCACCAGTCACGCAGGCGCAAACGCGGTGGCGTTCAGCGGCCGACTCGGCAGCCGCGCGCTCACGCCCGGTCGCTACCGAGCGGTCCTGACGGCAACAGACGCCGCCGGCAACACGTCCAAACCTAAGACCTTGACATTCGAAGTCCTAGGCGGCTGACGAACCCGCGCTCTCGTTCGCCGACTTGCCCTAGCTCACCTTCACGATGTCGCCACGGACGGCACGTCGGCGCCGTTCACGAGGAAGAGCATGTAGCTGCCGGGCGATGCGGCCGTCGGGCGACGCGGTGGATGTCACCCGCGGTGGGACATCCGATCGTGATCTCCTGCCCGTAGTGACCTGCGACCGGAGCCGAGGAGATCTGGGGGCGGGGGCCGCTGAATAGGTACGGTGGGGAGAAGAGCTCCAGTCGGTGCTCGAAGTACTTCTAGGGGTTGCGCTGGAACTGTCCGACCTTGCCGCCGCGCATGATGCGGCCATCGGTCGGGAGGACCGGGTCAACGGCTACATCCGAGCGCGTGCTGTCGTTCCAGAGCCCGATCACGTTGCCGGCGGGGTCCCTAAAGGTGGCGACGGTGAGGCGGAGCCCCTCGGGAAATGGGTTGGTGACGATCTTGCCGCCGTGGGCGACGATCCGGGTAACCGTTTCCTCGACGTCATCAACGTAGATGTAGGGCAGCAGTCCCGGCTCGGTGACGACGAGACGGTCGCTGATCCACGCGCCGCTGAGGCGCCCGCTGGTGTCGTCGAAGCCGGGTCTGTCGCTGTCTGGATTGTTGATGTGCCAGCCGAAGACTTCGCGATAGAACGCCGCTGATTGGCGGGCGTCGGCCGTCGGAATGTGCAGGTAGGTGATCGCCCCGGCTATGGCGAGGCCTGTATCCACGCTGGGATCCTCGCTCGATGTCGGCAGGGGTTCGGCTTGCTCGCTCACGATGTCCTCTCTTCTGGGTTGTGGGTTGGGGTGGCTCGGTGCGCTGCCGTTTCCGTCGCGGAGAGCAGGAGCCGGGCGACACTGTCGGTGAACCAGCGCTCGAACTGCCGTGCCGACCAGCCGCGGTCCCGCGTCAAAGTGCAGAAGCCGTGTGGGTCCATCAGCAGCCAGACGATGTCGATCGCCTGATCTCGCGTGGTCTCCGCACGCAGCGATGAGCGCTTCATCAAGCCTTCGACGATCCAGGCGGCAGTCTCCGCTCGCTGAGCGCGCAGCTGGTCGGCCAGCGCGTGCATCGACTCATCGACATTGGCGGCCTCAAAAGCAGCGACGACCAATCCCGCTGATCGCTGCGCGGCCTCAGCTAGTACCCGCCCGACGATCGCCAGGAAGTCCGCGACCGATCCCGCCGCCTCCGCGCTCACCGCCCAGTCACGCTGAAGCATGGGCACGGAGGCGGCGTCGCCCCGAATGGCAAAGCTGATCGTCGCCCGCAGGAGCTGCGACTTAGTGCCGAAGACCAGCTCCAGCGTGGGCACCGAGGTTCCGGCCGCGCCCGCGACGGTCCGCATCGTCGTCGCCACATAGCCCGAGCGCAAGAACTGGATGCTCGCTGCCGCGAGGATCCGCTCGCGCGTCTCGCGGGCGCGCCGCTCCCGCGTCGCGGACCGATAGCTCCGCGTCGGCGCACTGCTGGACGTAGCCGACGGCACGCCAACATATTAGCTATGCCAGACCCATAGTCAATATGAATGGCATCCTCACTGGGACCCCTCGAGAAAGGTCCGCCCGTGATGGATCAGCCTGAACCCGGTGACATGTATGACGACATCACGAAGGAGCTTCAGCGTCTGTTTCCGGCCGACCGGATGGAGCGCATTGTCGACCGGCTCGGCCTGGAGGGGACCGAGGAGGACTTCGAATACCTCGGCGACCTGATCAGTGCGATCTTCACCCGGGGCATCGAGTTCGGAGCGATCGAAGTGGCAGCCCAGCAGGTCGAGGCGACGCCCGAGGTCTACCCGCAGATCGAGATCGCCCACGTCGACCTGCCGTGAACGGCTAACCGGCGAGTCAGCGGCAGCTCGTTACTGGTCTGCCGCGTGTGCCGCGTGGGCGCCCCGGTAGGGGGGCAGGCGGTAGTGGTCGGCGATGACGACGGCGAGCTTCAACCTCAGGGCTTCGCTGACATCAGCGCCTTGAGATCTCCCACCGGACCGATGTGGGCGAGCTTGTCCGGGTTGACGATCGAGCGCACCGATTGGATCCGATCGCCGGAGATCTCGAGCGACCAGACGCCTAGCAGTCGACCGTCGCCGTCGAGCAGTAGAGCTCCGGGGGACCCGTTGATCTCGGCTGGCCGCATCGACGATCCTGGGGCTCGGGACCCGAGCTTGCGCCAGTTAAGCAACGTGCGTGCGACGCGGTTGCGCCCGCTCAGGGCACGCGCCAGCGCCGGAACCTTGCCACCGCCGTCGCCCGTCAACACCACGTCGTGCGCGAGCAGCGCTTCAAGCTTGCCGAGGTCGCCCTCGCGCGCGGCTTCGAAGAATCGGCGCGCGAGCTCGTCTCGGTGCTCGCGCGAGGTCTGAAACCGCGGCCGTCGCTCTTGGACATGGCGCCGGGCGCGGGTGGCGAGCTGGCGGACGTTGTCTTCGCTCTTCCCGACGATGTCGCTGATCTTCTCGTACGGGTAATCAAAGACATCGCGGAGCAGGAGCACGGCTCGTTGCTCGGGCGAGAGGCTCTCGAGGAGGACGAGCATGGCCATCGACAGCGATTCGGCCATCTCGGCCTCGCCCGCCGGGTCGTCGCTGCTGTCAGTCAGCAACGGGTCCGGCAGCCAGTCGCCGACGTACTGCTCGCGGCGCGCTCGTGCCGAGCGCAGCTCGTCGATCGCCAGCCGGGTGGCCACGGTGACCGCGAATGCGCGCGGTGACTCGAGCCGCTCACCCGCCTCGACCGCACGATGGACCCTGAGCAGCGTTTCCTGCACCACGTCCTCCGCCTCGGCAACGCTTCCGAGCATCCGGTAGGCGATCGCGAACGCCGTCGGCCGCAGCTCGGCGAGCAGGGCGTCGGGCGAGGTCAAACCACGACCCCGTGCCGCCAGCTTGCGTGCCCGGGGCACCAGCCGAGGGCGTGCTTGGCCTTCGCGTTGGAGGCTCCCCGGACCTGGGTCATCATCGTGGCGCCGGCGGCTCCCGCGGCCATGCGGCCGACCCACCATGGCACCCGCCACGGCTTCGGAGCACCGAGCGTCTCGGCCAGCGCGGGAAGCCATTCGGCGACGGCGGCGGGCTCGTCATCGACGATGTTGTACAGACCGCGCTCACCCCGCTCTACCGCCAGCGCGGTCGCCTCGGCCGCGTCCTCGATATGGATGAACGACCAAACGCCGCCGCCATCGCCGACAACCGGAAATTTGCGCCTACGTATCAGCTCGAATTGCTCCTCACCGGGCCACATCGCCGTGCCAGGACCATAGAAGGCGCCGTAGCGCAACACGATGCCTTCCGTCCAATCGGCCCCGGTGACCGCGGCCTCGAGATGGCGAATAGCTGCCAGCGTCTCCCTCATGTCCTTGACAGGCGTCGGGTCGAGGGGATCATTCTCGCGCTTGACCGGACCGCCCGTGCGCGCGTTCGGCCAGCCGGAATAGCTCTGGGCGATGAAGCGTCGCACGCCGACCGCACGCCCCGCCGACAGGAGGTGATCGGTGCCCTCCGTACGCAGTCGGTTGGTCACGGCAAACGACTTGTCGAAGTGGCGCGGGTCGATCTTCGCGATCGCCGTCAATTGGTGGATGATGACGTCGGGCGCCGCACTGGCGACGGCGCCGGCAACCTGCTCGGCGTCGAGTGCGTCGGCGACCACCGGAACGGCACCGAGCTCACGCAGGGCTGCCTGCTTCGATTCGCTGCGGGTCATTCCCACCACCTCGTGACCCTCGGCCACCAACCGCGGTACGAGATGCCTTCCCATCACGCCCGTTGCTCCAGCAACCAAGACCTTCATCACCGCCTCCTCGATCTGACTTGACTACCACTAGACGAGGTAGCTCCGCCCGCTGTGACAGCCGCCACTCGGAGGCCACGCGGAGCCGCGGTCCGTCCCGCCTCGACGATGGTTCGGCCGTCAACCATGAGCCAGGGCGGCGACGAGGCGAGCACCCTTATTCCGGCGAATGGACCCGTCGGTCCGAATCAGCCGTATGGATGTGGATATGAACGCATTCTCATCGCGCGAGTCCTGACCATTCCTATTGCAGCGGCAGACCCTCGTCCCGCCAAGACTGGACGCCGCCGACGATGTCGGTGGCATCGGTCCGAAGCGCTGGAGGGTGGCGGCCGCCAGACTCGACTCTGGTAGCCCTCGTTGCAGATCACAATCACGCGCCCCCCCGGCGCGCGCGACGCCGGGATCCCGGTGCTGAGATCAGAGGTGGGACCGAGGCGCCACCCCAACCCGTTCCGCGGGATCACGAGTGCGCGCGCTTCGCCGGATGGCGTGAACCGAATTGTCGTCGACATCGGGCGCGGCTGCACCGCATGGTGCCCTGCGTAAGGACGGTCTCATTCAGCGTTTAAGGTTTTCGTCAGGTCGAACGCGAGGATCCGGCCCATCAGCGGGCCCATGGAACCCAAGATAGACACCGAGCGCCCAAGGACCGACCAGCGCACCCGGGCCGGGGAGACCGACGCCCGGCGGCTGGGATTCGCGCTCTTCCCCGTGCGGTTGTTCCTGGGCGCCACGTTCATCTACGGCGGCATCCAGAAGCTCAGCGACCCGGGCTATCTTCACCCGGGAGCGCCGACCTATATCGGCACCCAGCTGCGCGGCTTTGCCCACGGCACCCCGGGAGGGTTCCTGCTCCGCGCGCTGGCGATCCCCCATCCCAGCCTCGCTGGGGTCGGCGTGGCGCTGGCGGAGATCGTCGTCGGGCTCCTCGTCACCGCGGGCGTGCTCGCCAGACCAGCAGCCGCGGTCGGCCTCGCCCTGAACCTGCTGCTCTTCCTCACCAACAGCTGGCACACGTACCCGTACTTCCTGGGCTCGGACATCGTGTTCGTGTTTGCCTGGTTGCCCTTCGTCTTCGTGGGGACGAGCCGGCAGCCGACGCTCGAGCCGGCGCTGCACAGGCTCGCCGCAGCTATGACGGGCGGGCGGCAGGTCCCCTACGACAAACCGCGAGCGCGCCGCAGTCCCCCGGCCCCGGCGGCCCGCGACGAACCCGAGCTCACGCGCCGGATGGCGATCCGCGCCGCCCTGGGCCTCACCGGCGTGGCCACCGCCGTGATCGCCGGGGTGTCGGTGCTTAGTCGCGGCGCCTACCACGGCCCGCGAGCATTCGCCGATGCGGCCACGGCGACACGACACGCAGCTCCGAAGTCGAGTGCCGGGAGCCCGCCTCCGGCCATCGCGGCTCCCACCTCACGACTTCCCGCGGGGGCGGTCAAGCTCGGGTCCTCGAGCCATCTCCCCGCCGGACAGGGCGCGACCTACGCGGACCCGACCACGGGCAGCCCCGACATCGTCGTCCGCGAAGCCAGCGGACAGCTGGTCGCTCACAGTGCGGTGTGCACGCACGCCGGATGCACCGTCGGCTATCAGGGCGGCCAGCTCCTCTGTCCCTGCCACGGCGCGGTCTATGACGCCGAGACGGGCGCCGTGATCAGCGGACCCGCGCCTTCGCCCCTGGCGCGACGCAAGGTCATCGAGCGCGCCGGGGAGATCTACGCGCTCCCGAGCTGAGACAGAGCTGAGCCTTACCCGGTCGGGGCAGGGGCGGATGTGTCCGCCTGCCAAAGGCCGAACTCGTTCCCGTGGGGATCGGTGCAGGTAACGAACCAGCCGTGGTTCGGCACCGACATCGGCTCACCGACCACGCCACCGAGTTCCTTTGCGCGCACAGCGGCGGCGTTGATGTCGTCGACGTCGAAATAGGCGCGCATTCCCCGCTTGCCGGGCTCCATGTTGGTGATGGCGGCGCCCTGCTGATCGCCGATCCGCGTCATGTAGTACTCGCTCGGGCCGGGGAACGGCTCTAACGTCCAGCTAAACAGCGAGCCCCAGAATTCGCGAGCCTTAGCCGTGTCGTCCGCCGGAATCTCGACATGCACAATCTCACCGGGCATGGCACTCCTCTCGGATTGTGGTTGAGCGAGGCCGGAGCCCCGTCGCGAGGCACTGTATCGGCGCAATCAGGTCGGCGGGGCCAGGAGAGGATCCTCAGCGGGCACGGGACCGCGTCCGATCTGTCCAGGCGCATATCTGAGACGCGTCGAGCTCCTCGACGTCGATCAGCGCAACCCCGACGACATGCTCCTGCTCAAGTTGGCCTGCCGCGCACGCAAGCTCGCGTTAAGGTGCCATCTCATGCGGATCGCGACCTGGAACGTCAACTCGGTCAAGCAGCGTTTGCCTCGACTGCTCCCCTGGCTCGACGAGCGCCAGCCCGACGTGGTGTGCCTGCAGGAGACCAAGCTCGCCGACGAGGCATTCACCGACCTGCTCGGCGACGAGCTCGCGGGGCGCGGCTACGCGGTGGCGCTCAACGGCGAGGCGACGTGGAACGGGGTCGCGATCCTCTCCCGAGCAGGTCTCGACGACGTCGTCGCCGGTATCCCCGGGGGACCCGGCTTCCCGCATCAGGAGGCGCGGGCGGTGTCCGCGACGTGCGGCGCAGTCCGGGTCGTTTCGGTGTACGTGCCCAACGGGCGCACGCCCGGCTCAGAGCACTACCACTACAAACTCGCATGGCTGGCTTCGCTGCACGAGATGGTTGCCTCCAGGCCCGCGGCCACCGTCGTGTGCGGCGATATGAACATCGCGCCGACCGACGCGGACGTCTTCGATCCCGAAGCCTATGTGGGACAGACGCATGTCACGCCGCCCGAGCGGGCGGCGCTGGCCGAGCTGCAGGCGCTCGGCCTCCACGACCTCGTGCGCGAACACTGGCCCACCGAGCGGGTGTTCACCTACTGGGACTACCGGGCGGGGATGTTCCACCAGGATCTGGGGATGCGGATCGACCTGATCCTCGCCGGCGCTCCGGTTGCCAGCCGGGTACGGGCGGCGTGGGTCGATCGCCACGCGCGCAAGGGCACCGGGCCGAGCGATCACGCGCCGGTGATCGTCGACCTCGACGAGGCGCCAGACGGGGACATCGGGCCCG
>JALYZL010000060.1 GCA_030948875.1 Actinomycetota bacterium | reverse complement strand
GGATTGAGGAGGTTCGGCACCGTCGGGTAACCGGGCGCGCTCGAAGAGCTCAGGCACTTGTTGAGCCAGTAGCTGTGCACGGTGACCATGCCGAGCGACGGCTCGGCGGCCAGGAACTGGGCCAGGTTGGTCACCCACGCAACGCTTCCGGACGACGGACCAGCGACGGGGACGGTAGAGAATGCGTTTCGGAATCCCGAGAACTCGCGGGTGAAGCCACTGAGGTCGTAGTTCGCCGGACGTCCGGGTATGAAATGTTTCCCCAGGCGGTACCAGCCCAGGTGGCCATACAGCTCGGGTTCATTGCCGAGCTCGAGGGCGGTTATGTACCGCCGGCTGACGCCGGCGATGAGCGCATTCGCCTCGGCCTTCTCGATCGCCAACCTGCCGGCCTCGAGATTGATGCCGAAGATGTAGTGCGCGTCCGCTTCTTGCGCCAGGGCCCGCGCGACGGCGAGCCAGGCGGGAGTGATGTCGTAGGTGATTCCCGGCGGACGGCGCATCTTCGGAACCGGCCACCACGTCCAGTCCGTGCTGTCCCCTCCGATCCGCAGCACCGGTGCCTGGCCTGGGTTGAGGTTCCGGAGCAGGCGCACGAACACTGGGTTGATCGCTCTCGGGTTCGTGCCCGAGTACGAAAGCATCGTTCGATATTCGAGCGATAGGCCGATGAAGCCCGGGGGGATCGGCCGTCCTCGCGTCACGGGTCGGACAGTCACCACAGCCTGCGGGGACGGCGGCGGCGGCGGCGCAGCCGTGACGCGCTTGCTCGCCGCCAACGCGTTGGACACCAGCGCCAGCGTCGCGACGACCAGCGCGCTCGCCAGCAGCTGCCGCCTCGTGCTCATCCTAAGCAATTGCCCCCTCTGTTCGACGCTACCAATTCAACTCCCCCCAAGCCGGCAAGTCAACCGGTGCGATTCTCCATGCGGTGCCGGATGCTCCGGGGGAGGCTCGTGCCGGCGAGCGCCGCTAGGACCCGTCCAGCAGGTTCAGCAGCCCGTCCTCGTCGAGCACAGGCACTTCCAGTCGCTCGGCCTGGGCGAGCTTCGAGCCGGGGCTCTCGCCCGCGACGACGTAGGACGTCTTGCGCGAAACCGATCCGGTCACCCGGCCGCCCGCGCCGAGGATGCGCTCGGTCGCCTGCTCGCGGGTCAGCGTGGGCAGAGTGCCGGTAAGGACAAGCGTCTGGCCGGCGAGAGGACCCTCGCCGGGCGGCGGGCCCTCCTGCTCGAACTGGAGCCCCTGCGCGCGCAGATCCTCGATCAGCGCGCGGATCTCGGGGTCGGCGAGCTGCGCTTGGATGACCTGCGACATCTTCGGCCCGACGCCGGGCGTCTGCTCGACCCCCTCGGGGGGCGCCGCGAGGAGCGCGTCGATGGTGCGGAACTGCTGCGCGATGTTGCGCCCGGTGACGTAGCCGATCTCCTCGATCCCGAGCGCGAACAGGACCCGGCCGAACGGCTCGCGCTTGGACGCCTCGATGGCGGCCACGAGCTTGCCGGCGGACACTGCTCCGAAGCCCTCGAGCTCGGCGATGCGGTCGGCCTCGAGTCGATAGAAGTCGCCGGCGGTGCTGACCCAGCCGAGCTCCATGAAGTGGCTCACCTGCTTCTCGCCGAGACCGTCGATGTCCATGGCGCCGACGAAGTGCTTGAGCAGCTGCCAGCGACGGCCCGGGCAGGCGCGGTTCGGGCACTTGGTGAACACGTCTCCCTCGTTCTTGACCGTCGGGGTGTCGCACACCGGGCAGCGCCCCGGCGGCCGGGGCGGCGGCGGCCGGTCCTCGCGCTCAGCCACGTGGGGCGCGGGTGAGAGCACCTGGGGGATCACATCTCCTGCGCGCAGCACGATCACCTCCTCCCCCGGCCGGATGTCCTTGCGGGCGAGATCCTCCTCGTTGTGGAGGGTGGCGAGCTTGACCGTCACCCCTCCGACCTGCACCGGCTCGAGCGCCGCGAAGGGGTGCAGGTCGCCGAACTTCCCGGGATTCCAGCCGATCTGCCTGAGCATCGTCACTGCGGTGGTGGGGGGGAACTTCCAGGCGATCGCCCACCGGGGTTCCCGTCCGACCACGCCGAGCCGGCGCTGGAGCTCGAATCCGTTGACCTTGACGACGACGCCGTCGATCTCGAAGTCGAGCGACCCGCGCAGCTCTTCCCAGTGCCGGCACTGGGCGACGACGTCGTCCTCGGTCTCGAGCACCTTGACATCGGGATGGACAGGGAAGCGATGAGCACGCAGCCAGTCGAGCGAGTGAGAATGGGTCTCGAAGCCGATGCCCTCGGTCGCCCCGACGGCGTAGCACCACAGCGATAGGGGCCGCTCGGCCGTGAGCTTGGGGTCGAGCTGGCGGATCGTCCCGGCGGCCGAGTTCCGCGGATTCATGAAGGTGGAAAGGCCGGCCTCGGCGCGCCGCTCGTTGAGGGCGGCGAAGTCCGGCAGCGACATGTAGACCTCGCCCCGGACCTCGATCAGCGGCGGCACATCTTCCCCCTCGATGCGCAAGGGCACGGTCGGGATCGTGCGCAAATTGTGCGTTACATCCTCGCCCACCTCGCCGTTGCCGCGCGTGGCGCCGCGCTCGAGCACGCCGTCGCGGTAGATCAGCGAGATCGCGAGCCCGTCGATCTTGGGCTCGGCGACGTACGCGAACTGGGGATCGGCGATTCCCTCCCTCGCGAGGTGATTGCGCATGCGTTGGATCCAGGCCCGCAGCTCCTCCGCGGAGCGCGCGTTGGCGAGCGAGAGCATGGGCAGCGGGTGCCTGACCTTGATGAGGTTTCCCACCGGCTCGCCTCCGACCCGCTGGGTGGGCGAGTCGGGCGTGACCAGCTCGGGGTGCGCGGCCTCGAGCGCGCGAAGCTCGTCGAGCAGAGCGTCGTAGGCGTCATCCCCGATCTCGGGGTCGTCGAGGACGTAGTAGCGGTGACCGTGGTAGTCGAGCAGGCGGCGCAGCTCGTCGATGCGCGCGGGGGGCGCAGCTTGCTCGGTCACGAACCCAGGTCCCGGGCAGCGGGAGCGATAAGACGCGCGAGATCGCGGCGCCGGAGCTCGTCCATACCCGTGTGGTCGGTGAGGTCGAAGTGGATCGGGGTCACGGCGATCTTGCCCTCGGCGACGGCGGCGAGATCGGTGCCCGTCTCCTCGCGCTCGTAGCTCGCGTCGCCATAAATCCGGTAGAGCCGCCTGCCCCCGGTCCCCTCTTCCTCGAGCGCGAGCTCGTCGCGGTACACGCGCTTGCCCAGGCGCGCGACCTCGACCCCGTCGGGCTCTGCACCCGGGACGTTGATATTGAGCAGGGTGCCCGGCGGCAGCGGCGTCGTTTCGAGCTCGGCGACAAGGCTGGCCGTGAACGCGGCGGCGACCTCGAAGGCGAACTTCTCGCCGACGCGAAAGTCGAGCTCGAGCGAACGCGACTGCTGCGACACGGCGATCCCCGGGAGCCCGAGCACGATCGCCTCGAGCGCGGCCGCGACCGTCCCCGAGTAGGTGATGTCGTCGCCCAGGTTGGAGCCATGGTTGATCCCCGCGACCACGACCTCGGGCTCGTGGCCGCTGATCAGCCCGAGCCGCGAGAGCCGGACGCAGTCGACGGGAGTACCGTCGGTCGCGTAGCCGACGGTTCCGTCGTCGAAGTCGACCTCCTGAACCCACAGCGGCCGGCGGGTGGTGATCGACCGCGCCATCGCCGAGCGGTTCCCGTCGGGCGCGATCACCGCCAGCTCGACGCCCGGGATTTCGAGCAGGGCACGCCTCAGCGCCTGAAGGCCGGCCGCCTCGATCCCGTCGTCGTTGGTGAGTAGGACATACACGACCTTGATCCTAGCCCCCGGCGGGGCGCCAAAGGCGCCCCTCAGCGCGGACTACGCGATACGCCACGCCGCTAGGTAATCACGGGTCGAGCGCGGGCTCGCATCGAGCGGCCGCGCGACGTGCCGCTGCACCCTACGGGCACGTCCCCTTCGTCCGCGTGTGCAGGGCGAGAACCCCGCCGATCGCCGGCGCGCGCGGCGCCCGCGTGCTTGGGCACGAAGTCACCGGATCCGACGCGCACCGTCAGAGCGCGGTCAGTAGCTCGACATCGCGCGTGTCGGCCAGCGCGAGAATCCCAGCATCGAAGGTGACCAGGCGCACCCCGCGGCGACGGGCGAGTGTCAGGAGGTGCCCGTCGGTCACTTGTCGGTGGCCGGTCATTGTGGGCACGTCGTCGTCGCTCAGCGACACGTCATCGATGAGGAAGCGGTCGTACGTATCCGGGCGTGGTGCACATGCGAGTCCCATGCCAGCGCCACGAGCGCGTTGACGTCCAGCAATGCCACAGACCGGGTCTCAATCCTCGTCTAACGCGCGCCGCACCATCTCTGGCGTTATGGGTGGCGTGCCGGCCGGCACGCGGATAACTGGCAGGCCGTCCACGGCCTCGACCCGAGCCAGTGTCAGCCCACGGCGGGGAGCTCGGAGATCACGGAGCCGAGTGAGCGGCGCTCGCCGGCGGCGAGCTCACGTGCGGCCGCGACCACGTCATCGTCGATCTCGAGGGTCGTCCGCACGCCAGTGATGCTACCGCATCACCACATCAGCTTGGGAGGAGTGTCCGTCCCGCTTACCCGAGCTGCGGGGCTTCAACGTCCTTGAGCCACAGTTGCACAGCGTCGTTGGCCAGCAGTTCGCTGAGCGCCTCCTCGGACAGCAGTCCCTCCGCGTTGTCATCAGCATCGGGCTTGGTCAAGAGGACGAAGCTGAAGAGCAGCTGATCGATGATGATCATGGGCGGCGGCTCGATATTGGGGGCAACCTCCATGGCGATCAGGAGATCCTCGCGACGGCGGAAGGACTGCATCAGCGTCGCCAGGTTCCCGGCCGCGTCGAGGGCGATCGCCTCGATGTCGGGTGACCACCCCTCTCGTCGGTAGCGGGCGAGCAGATGACGGTAGAGCTCCGCGTGGTGGGGAACCAGCGCCGCCAGGCTGGCGTTGCGTGAGCCCATGAAGACGAGGTTGGGACTCAGCTCTGGAGGAGCGTCGCGGTCGTCGAGCAGGCCACGCCTGAATTCGTTCATGTGCCCTCCGCCTCCAGCCTCGGGCGAAGCTCGCGAAACCACCGCACCCAGTCCTCGATCTCGTGCTTCGCGAACAGGCCATCGAGCTCCGCCGGCGAGAGGAGCGTGTCCGGCAGGGGATCGGGCTCGGCCAAGGCGACCAGCGCATAGCCGAGCCGCGCGAGCACTCTGAGGGCACCGTCCGGAGACAAATGAGCGGGGAGCGAATCGCCGAGGAGACCCGAGTTGAGCATCCCCTCCCACGATGCTCTGATGACAAGACCGATCTTACGAGCGGTTTCCAGCGCCTCGGGACGAAGCTCGTCAGCGGACTCACCGGCCTCTCTCCGTGCGTTGAGGTCGGCGTAGCGCTCCATCGACTCGTCGAGCGTGACAAACACCGTCGCGATCACGAGGGAGTTCTCGTCCAGGTTCGCGGGCGCGATCTCCGGCTCGCGGCGGCGCTTGAGCTTCATCCACCCACCGCCTTGAGAATAGCGCCGATCACCTGAGCGGCGGCGAGCGCGACGGGCGTCCCGACCTTGATCAGCGCGGATTGGGCGGACACCAGTTTGCCCGCGCTCCAGCTCGAATACGCCCACCCTCGGTTGGCGATCTCGGTGATGATGTCCGAGACGCCAGTCGGCAGCTTGCTACCTGCCATTTTCACCGCGGTCGCGATGGCCTGCGCTCGCACCTGAGCCTGGGTTATCTCTTTCATGATGGCCGCGTCAGCGCGGTTGCCGGCCGCGCCGCGCAGGATCGCCGTCAGCGAGGTGTTTCTCGTGGCGCCATTTTCAAGCGCCGCCAGCACCTTCTCCGCGTACGCCCTCTCCCCCGCTGCGGTGACCGCTGCGCTCCCGGCCCCGCCGATCCCCAGCGCCTCGCCGAGCGAGCGCAGGACGCCCGCACCGAGATCGCCGAGCGGACCCGCGGCGAAGAACGATCCCACGAGCACGGCCGCCTGAGTGATAACCCCGTCGGGGACCGCCTCGGGCGTGTGCCCGTCCTCGTAGACACCGTAGCCGGGGATCGGGCTCGCCCAGGGATTGCCGACCGGGATGACGCCGCCGTAGGCCGCCGCGAGCGCCCCCGGGAGGACGCCCCCATCAGTGGTCGGCGCCCCGAACCCGGGACCGGCGGCTCCGGCGGGCGCGAACGGCAGCCACGGGCCGCCGAGCGCCGGGCGGCCGCCGGGCGTGAGCGTCGTGCCATTGAGCACGTCCGCGTAGCGGGTCTCGGCGCGCTTGAAGTCGGCGAGCACCGTCGAAGCTTGGCCGGCGTAGCCAGTCGCCCCGGTCGCGGCGTTCTGCGCGGCGGTCTGAGCGGTGGAGATCTGACTGGTCAGGTTGGTTACGGCGGCCGGCTTAGTCGCCGAGGCGAGCTTGCTCTGGAGTCCGGTCAGGGCGCTGGCCGCGCTCGCCTGAGCCGCCATCTCGGCGTCGTAGAGCCGGCGCAGGCGGCGGATCTCTGACTGCGCGTGATCGAGGACGCTCGAATATCCCGACAGGGCCTTGGCGCAGTCGCGGAACGAGGCGGCGCCACCATGCGCGACCGTCGCGAGCCCATCCGAGGACGCGTGATAGGCGTTCGCCGCATATCCCTGCCAGTCCTGCGCCAGAGTCGAGCTCGCTCCACGCAGGCCGCCGCCGACGCGGTCGAGGTCATCGGCCGCGCTCGAGAGCGAACGCGCGATCGCCGCGATCTCGCCCGGCGAACCCGTCGGCGGATTGGGAAACCCGACACTGCCGCCGCCGGGATTGCCGCCCGGGATCACGCCTTGAACCCGGGCAGCTCGGTCATCTTCACGATGCCCTGATCGGTGACCAGATACCCCATCGCCGCGGCCGCCACGTTTCGCGAGAGCATCCGGGCCGTCTGCTCGAGCTCCGTGGTCGCCTGCTGTGCCCGCACGCACATCCCCGCGAAGGCGACGCCGATCGACTCGTTCCCAAACGCGCTTTGCTGCCCGGGCGTGGCCGCGGTGCCGGCCGAGCTCGCGTAGCTGGCGGTGAGCTCGATTTCGATCGCCGCCGCCGCCAGCGTCGGAGTGAGGACTTTGAACGTGCTCATGGAGCCCAGTATCAGGCCCGCTCGGGAGGAGTGGAAGCCACCGGGGGGTGAAATGAGCCACCCCTCGGGCCCCCGCGCCGACGCCGCCTAGCTGAGCAGCCTTATTCCGGCCCGAACCTTCGCACGGCCCTTCCTGTCGAGCGACACGGTCGCGAGGATCTTGGCTCGCGGAACGGGAGTTGCTGTGTGGAGCAGCTTGTAGGCATGGGCCAGGTTCCCGTACGCCGTCGCGATCAGACCCAGTCCCGCGGTGATGTCGGCTTTTCCTATGGCTCCTCTGGCCGAGGATGCGGATTCACCGTCGAGCCTTCCGATCAGCCTGTGCAGGTCCCGGTCCTCGTGGGTCATCGTCTTGATGACAGCGGCCGTCTGGCCATTGTGCTCGTATCTTCGTGAAGCCTTGGCAACGGCCTGCTCGTCGTGCTTGATCCTTCCGTTCCAAGAGATGATCGTCGCGCGGATGGTGTTGTCGCTCGCCTGAGCGCTCACTACCTGACCGGCAAGGACGGCGCATGTTGCGAGGACGGAAAGCACCGAACAACCGCGGACTAAACGTGACACGGCGGCTCCCTTGTTGTCGGATGAAGATTGCGACTGAGCTGTGGGGCTGAACCTCATGAGGTCCAGTATCAGGCCGGATCAGGAGTTGCGGAAGCCCACCCTGGGGTGAAGTGAGCCACCCCTCACGGATACCGTACCTGCGCCAGATACAACCCGTGGGGCGGCGCCGTCGGGCCGGCGTCCGAGCGAGGACGACCCTCGAGCAGGGCAGCGAAGCCCTCGACCGTGCGCCGCCCGCGCGCGACCTCGAGCATCGTCCCCACGAGGACACGGTTCATCTGGCGCATGAAGGCGTCGGCCTCGATCCAGAACTCGAGCACGTCGCCGTGGGCATGCCACGAAGCGGCGAGCACGTCGCGCTCGAAGCGGACGTGGTCGGTCTCAGTGGGCGTGAAGGCGGTGAAGTCGTGGCGGCCGTTGAGGGCCGCGGCGCATGCGTCGAGCGCCTCGATGTCGATCCGGTGCGGCCAGTAGAGCGCCCGGCCGCGCTCGTGGGCGCTGCGCGTCCGGCGGGCGAGCACGCGGTAGCAGTAGACGCGGCTGCGCGCATCGCGCCGGGCGTCGAACCCCGCCGGGGCCTCCGTGCACGAGAGGACGGCGACGTCTTCCGGGAGCAGTGCGTTCAGGCTGAGGACTTTGCCGGGCTCAGCGAAGTAGCTCGCGACCTGCCGCCACGCATGGACGCCCCGGTCGGTGCGACCTCCAACCGTGAGCGGTAGTGACTCGCGGCGCAGGACCACCTCGAGCGCGCGCTCGACCTCGGCCTGGACAGTGCGCTCGCCGGGCTGGCGTGCCCAGCCCGCGAACCCGGCGCCGTCGTATTCGAGAACGAGCTTGGAGACCGCGGACTCTGGCATCCGGCCAGGTCCGTCTACACGAGCTCCAGCAGCACCATCTCGGTCGAGTCCGAGCGGCGCGGGCCCAGCTTGAGGATCCGCGTGTAGCCGCCCGACCTCGCCACGTAGCGCGGCGCGATCTCCTCGAACAGCTTGTGGACGACGAACTTGTCCTGCCCCAGGGTCGACAGCGCCTGGCGGCGGGCGTGCAGGTCGCCGCGCTTCGCCAGCGTGATGAGCTTCTCGACCTCGGGCTTGACCGCCTTCGCCTTGGTCTCGGACGTCTCGATCCGCTCGTGGTCGATGACCTCCTTACAGAGGTTCATGAGCAGCGCCTTGCTGTGCGAGGAGCTGCGGCTCAGTTGGTAACGCTGACGCTGGTGACGCATCTCGTCCCTAATCTTGGCGTAGTCGGAGCCCGCGTGCGTGCAGGGTCTCGATTACCTCGTCGATCGACTTCTTGCCGAAGTTCGGAATCGCGTTGAGTTCGCTCTCGGTCTTGGAGATCAGGTCCCCCACCGTCTGGATCCCGGCGCGCTTGAGGCAGTTGTAGGAGCGGACTCCGAGCTCGAGCTCCTCGATCAGGATGTCGTCCATCGCGTTGGCGGGCCGGCTCTGGCCGCCGACGAATCCGGAGTTGGCCCCCATCGGGCTTGGCTCGAGCACGGGCATGCCCGCTTCGCGCAGCTCGACCACCCGAGCCTCATCGGTGAAGATCGCGAGCTGGGAGATGAGGATCTCCGCCGCCTCGCGCAGCGCGGCGTGGGGATCGATCGAGCCATCGGTCTCGATGTCGAGCGTGAGCTTGTCGAAGTCGGTTTTCTGGCCGACGCGCGCCTGCTCGACGTTGTAGGCGACGCGGCGCACCGGCGAGAAGATCGAGTCGATCGGAATCACGCCGATCGGCTGGTCGGGCGACTTGTTCTCCTCCGCCGGCCGGTACCCGCGTCCGCGGCCGATCGTCAGGTACACCTCGAGCTTGGTCTTGCGCTCGAGCGTGGCGATGTGCGCGTCGGGGTTGAGGATCTCGACGCCCGAGGGCAGGTCGATGTCCTTGGCCGTGATCTCTCCCGGTCCGGTCACGACGAGCGGGGCCTCGATCTCCGATGCGTCGGAGTGCATCCGGCACACAATCCCCTTCAAGTTCAGCACGATGTCCGTCACGTCCTCCTTGACGCCGCGGATGGTCGAGAACTCGTGCGCGACACCCTCGATCCTCACGCTCGTCACGGCGGCGCCGGCGAGCGAGGAGAGCAGAACGCGCCGGAGGGAATTGCCGAAGGTGTAGCCGAAGCCCCGGTCGAGCGGCTCGATCGTGAACGAGCCGCGGTTCTCCTCGACCGATTCGCTAGAAATTCGGGGGACTTGGAAGTCGAGCATCAGCGTCCTAACGTCGTGGGTTCTCGCCGCCGCCGATGCGGCTGGTCAGACGCCACCGGCCGAGCCAGCCGAGCGGCGTGTCAACAGGTCTACTTGGAGTAAAACTCGACGATGAGCTGCTCCTGCACTGGGGCGGCGATCTCTCGCCGCTCCGGCTTGCGCAGCACCTTCGCCGTGAGTGAATCGTGGTCCGCCTGGAGCCACGCCGGCACTTGGCCGGTCAGCTCAGTGGCGTCTCGGATCACCTGGCCTGCCGTCGATCGCGCATGGATCGCGATCACGTCGCCGTCGCGTAGCTGGTAGCTGGGGATGTTCACCCGGCGCCCGTTGACGGTCCAATGGCCATGCAAGATGAGCTGGCGCGCCTGGCGCCGCGACGCCGCGAAGCCGAGGCGGACGAGCACGTTGTCGAACCGGCACTCGAGCATCCGCAGGAGGTTCTCGCCGGTCACGCCGGACTGGCGACTCGCCTTCTCGTAATAAATCCGGAACTGCTTCTCGAGCAGGCCGTAATAGCGCCGCGCCTTCTGCTTCTCGCGGAGCTGGACGCGGTACTCGCTCTGGCGCTGGCGCCCGCGGCCGTGCTCACCCGGCGGGTAGCCGCGGCGCTCGACGCCGCACTTGTCGGTCAGGCAGCGCTCGCCCTTGAGAAAGAGCTTCTGTCCCTCGCGGCGGCACTGCTTGCACTGCGGACCTATGTCACGTGCCATCTAAAGCCTCCCCCTATACCCGGCGCCGCTTGCGGGGGCGGCAGCCATTGTGCGCCTGCGGCGTCACATCGCGGACGATCGTCACCTCGAGGCCGGCGGCCTGGAGCGAGCGGATCGCCGTCTCGCGCCCCGAACCGGGGCCCTTCACGAACACCTCGACCTTCTGGAGGCCATGCTCGATGCCCTTGCGCGCGGCGGCGTCGGCGGTGACCTGAGCGGCGAAGGGAGTCGACTTGCGCG
>JALYZL010000022.1 GCA_030948875.1 Actinomycetota bacterium | reverse complement strand
GCCCCAGGGGGCGCGGGGCTGTTCACGGCGCCGGCGGTGTGGACCCAGGGAGGCCGGACCTGGCTGTTCGCGGCCGACTTTTCGAGCACCGCCGCGTACTCGCTCTCCGGCGGCAGCGGCCAGCCGCACCTGGTCAAGGCGTGGGAGGCCTCGAAGGCGGGGACGAGCCCGATCGTTGCCGGCGGGCTGCTCTACGTCTATGACCCGAACGGCGGCACGCTCGAGGTCTACCGGCCGACGACGGGCCAGCTCCTCCATTCGCTCGCGGTGGGCTCGGGCCACTGGAGCTCCCCGATCATCCTCGGCGGGCGGATCGTGCTCCCGGCAGGCAACGCCAACGACCACGCGAGCACAGGCGTGGTGGTGATCTATCACCAGCCAGGACGCTGAGCGCGTTCACGAGCGAGGCAGCCGCAGCGCGTAGCCCACGCCGCGGACGGTGTGGATCAGCGGTGGAGGCTCGATGTCGACCTTGCGGCGCAGATAGCTGATGTAGGTCTCGAGCACGCGCCCGTCGCCACCGAAGTCGTAGTTCCAGACGTGTTCGAGGAGTTGGGGGCGCGTCATCACCCGTTCCGGATTGCGCATCAGGTAGCGCAGGAGCCGGTACTCGGTGGCTGTGAGCTCGATCTGGCGCCCGCTCCGCGTCACCTCGCGCGTGTCCTCGTCGAGCTCGAGGTCGGCGAACGAGACTCGGCTCGGGGTGGGCTCGACCCCGCCGCCGCGGCGGAGGATCACGCGGATGCGGGCGATCAGCTCCTCGAGGCTGAACGGCTTGGTCATGTAGTCCTCGCCGCCGATGGTCAGGCCGTGGACCTTGTCCTTGGTGGCGTCGCGCGCGCTCAGGAAGAGGATGGGCGCGTCGGCGGCGTCGGCGGCCATCCTCCTTGCCACCTCGAATCCGTCCATATCGGGGAGCATCACGTCGAGGACGACGACGTCGGGGCGGGCGCCGGCGATCTTGGCCAGCGCCTCGCGTCCGGTGCCGGCCGAGTCGACCTCGAAGCCGGCGTGCTTGAGCGCCGTCGCGATCACGAAGACGATGTCCGGCTCGTCGTCGACGACGAGGACCCGGATCGGCTGCCCCGGCTCGGTCACGTCACGCATTCTCCCGTGCCGTCCGGGCGCCGGCTCTCAGGCTTCGCTCAGCCTCCCCACACGTTCTTCTTATCGGCCCGCCGCACCCTTCTCGATATGGCCATCGACCCGACCACGCATCTCTTCTGGATCACCAGTCGCGCCGCCGGTACTACTGCCCTCGTCTTCTCGAGCGCATCGGTGGGCTACGGCCTGATAATGGGCGGCAAGCTCATCAAGGGGTCGAACGCAGATCGCCGCGTGATCCACGAGGTCCTGGCGCTGTGCACGATGCTCGCCATCGCCGTGCACGCGCTCGCCCTGCTCGGCGACAGCTACCTGAGTCCGAGCCTGCTCGATATCGCCCTGCCCTTCGCCATGTCCTACCAGCAGCTCTTCACGACGCTGGGGATCATCGCGGGCTGGGGGCTCATCCTCCTCGGGCTCTCGTTCTACTTTCGCAAACGCATCGGTATGGCACGGTGGAAGATCATCCACCGCTTCACCCTGCTCGCCTGGGCGGGCGGCCTCGTGCACTCGCTTGGGGAGGGCACCGATGCCGGCACTGCGTGGTTCCTCGCGCTTGTCGCCATCACCGCGATCCCGGTGCTCGTCCTCTTCGTGATGCGCTTCGCCCGCCGCTCGCCGCGACCCGTGATCGCCCCGGTGCGCGGATGAGCGACGGAGTCGTCATCGCCGGAGGTGGCCTCGCCGCCCAGCGCTGCGCCGAGACCCTGCGCCGCCAGGGCTACCAGGGCCTTCTCCGCATCGTCGGCGCCGAGGCACACCGTCCCTACGAGCGCCCCCCGCTCTCCAAGGAGATGCTCGTGGGCGACCACGAGCGCGACTCGCTGTCCTTCCGGGCACCCGCTTGGTATGAGGAGCAGTCGATCGACCTCCTCGTCGGCACCGCCGCGACCTCGCTGTCGATCGGCGAGCAGCGCGTCGGGCTCTCGGACGGAACCGCACTCCGCTACGACCAGCTCCTGATCGCCACCGGCGCGAGCACGCGGACGCTGCCGCTGCTCGACGGCTTCGACAACGTCTCAACCCTCCGGACCTTCGAGGACTCAGAGCGCCTGCGCGCCGTCCTCGCCGAGCAGCCCCGCCTGGCCATCATCGGCGCGGGCTTCGTGGGCCAGGAAGTGGCCGCCTCCGCGCGCGCGCTCGGGGCCGAGGTGACGATGATCGAGGCGGCGCCGGCTCCGCTGCACCGCGTGCTGGGCGAGCGGCTCGGCGACTGGTTCGCGCAACTGCACCGCTCAGAGGGCGTCGAGGTGATCACCGGCGCCATCGTCGAACGCGTGCGGGCAACGGCGCAGCGTGTCCTCGCCCTGGTGCTCTCAAACGGCAATGCGGTGCCGACCGACCACGTCCTCGTGGCGGCCGGCGTCGCCCCCGACACGGCGTGGCTGGCCGGAAGCGGGCTCGAGGCGCGCGCCGGAGTGCGCGTCGACCACGACGGGCGCACGGGGATCGAGAACATCTACGCCGCCGGCGACGGCGCCGCTACCTTCGACGCGCTCGCGGGCCGCCACCTCCCGGGCTCGCACTGGGAGGCGGCTGCTCGCCAGGGATCGCGCGTGGCGCGCGCCATGCTCGGCCTGGCCACCGGCGACTCGAGCGTCGCCAGCTTCTGGACCGACCAATACGGCATCCGCATCCAGCACCTGGGCCATGCGCCGCTCGCCGACGCCGTGACCATCGACGGCGAGCCCGCCCGCCGAGATTTCACCGCCACCTTCACCACCATCGGGCGGCCCGTCGCCGTCCTCCTGGTCGGCAGGCCGCGGGACCTTCCTCAGGCCCGGCGACTGATCGCAGGTGGAGCCACGTGATGAGATACGTGATCGAGATCGATGAGAGCGCCTGCGCGGCGCACGGAGACTGCGTCGAGCTCGCCCCCGAGATATTTGACGTTGACGACGTCGCTCGCGTGATCGGTGACGGTCCCGGCGAGTTCGCTCTGGCGGCGGCGCAGGCCTGTCCGTCGACGGCGATCCGCCTGCTCGACGCGCAGACGGGCCAGCAGGTATACCCGTAGCGTGGCGGACAAGCGGCTCGACGAGATAGCGAAGTTCATCGAGCCCTTCCGGGTGGCACCCGGGTCGAAGGTGCGCCTCGAGCGCGACTTCGATCCCGCCTTCAAGGCGGGCGTCAAGAAGAAGCAGCAAGGGCTCGAGATGCTGCGTCGGGGAGTCGAGGCTCTGAGCGAGTACCAGGCGCGGCTGGCGGCCCAGAACGTCCACGGCGTGCTCGTCGTGCTCCAGGGCCTCGACGCCTCGGGCAAGGACGGGACGATCCGCCATGTGATGAGCGGCGTCAACCCCCAGGGGGTCGCCGTGCACGCCTTCAAGCCGCCCTCCGCCGAGGAGCTGAGCCACGACTACCTGTGGCGCCACCAGAAGCGCCTGCCCGCGCGCGGGCAGATCGCCGTCTTCAACCGCTCCCACTACGAGGAAGCGGTCGCCGTTCGCGTGCACCCCGAGAACCTCGACCGCGAGCGCGTTCCGCCCGAGCGTAAGTCCAAGGAGATCTGGCGGCGCCGCTACCGCGAGATCAACGATTGGGAGCGCTACCTAGTCGACAACGGGTTCCGCGTCGTCAAGCTGCTGCTGAACGTGTCCAAGGAGGAGCAGCGGATCCGTCTGCTCAGGCGGTTGGACGTGCCCGAGCGCAACTGGAAGTTCTCGCTCTCGGACGTCGAGGAGCGCGGCTACTGGGACGACTACCAGTACGCGTTCTCCGACATGCTCTCCCGCACCAGCACCAAGTGGGCACCCTGGCACGTGATCCCCGCCGACCGGAAGTGGTTCGCGCGCCTCTCCGCCGCCCAAGTCCTCGTGGCGGCGCTGATGGAAATAGACCCGCACTACCCGACCCTGGACGCCGCCGCGAGCGCGCAGCCTGCCGAAGTGAGAGCCCGGCTCGAGGGCGAGGCGCCCGCCTAGCTCGGAACGAGGGCGTTCTCGAGCGCCGGGAGCCTCACCGTGAACGAGGCGCCGCCGCCCGCGGCGTTCCTGGCCTCGACGGTGCCGCCGTGAGCGGCGACGATGGCGGCGACGATCGCGAGTCCCAGGCCCGCGCCCGCCTTGCCGCGCTCGCGCCCGCCCTCGGCGCGCCAGAAGCGATCCCAGACCGCGACCTCGGCGCCGTCGGGCAGGCCTGCTCCGTGGTCGCGAACCTCGATCACCACGTCATCACCGGCGCGCGAGAGACTCAGCTCGATCGGGGTGCCGGCCCGGGTGTGCACGATAGCGTTGCGGACCAGGTTCGCGATCACCTGCCGCAGCCGGTCCGGGTCGCCGCGCACCATCGCGGCGCCGCTCGCGTGCAGCGAGATGTCGCGATCGGGAGCCGCGGCGCAGGCATCCGCGGCGGCATCGGTGGCCAGCGCGGAGATCGAGACCGGCTCGGCCGCAGTGCGCGGCAGCTCGTCGAGCCGCGCCAGCGTCATCAGGTCATCGACGAGGGCGCCCATGCGGGCCGCCTCATCCTCGATCCGGGTCATCGCCTGCTCGACCTCCGCCGGCTCTCGCATGGCGCCGATGCGGAACAGCTCCGCGTAGCCCCGGATCGACGCCAGGGGCGTGCGCAGCTCGTGTGAGGCGTCGGCGATGAAGTTGCGTAGGCGGTCCTCGCTCGCCTGGCGCTCGCCGAAGGCCCGCTCGATGTGGCCGAGCATCGCGTTGAGGGCGAGGCCGAGCCGGCCGACCTCGCTGTCCTCGGTCGCGGGCTCGACCCGGCGCGAGAGGTCGCCCCTGGCGATCGCGCCCGCCGTGCCACCGATCTCGTCGAGCGGCCGCAGGCCGATCCGGACCACCCACCAGGCGAGCGCGAGGAGGGCCAGGAGCACGCCGCCGCTCACCAGGAGCTCGACGCGCAGCAGCCGGGCGAGCGCCTGCTCGACATCGCTCAGGGGAATGGCGACGATCGTCGTGCCCGACTGATCGCCGGTGGGGAACTCCATCACGCGGTAGCTGAGGTCCGATGAGCCGACGGCATGAACGGTGATGAGCTTCGGGTGCGCGAGTGATGTGGTCAGGGGAATGTGCGACGGGAGGCCGGGCGCCGCCAGCGCGGCCTGCCCGTAGGAGAACGTCGCCGAGCCGATGACACGGCCGCGGGCGTCGCGCCGCTGGCCGAACGTGCCCGGGGGAAGGTCGACCGAGGCCGAGCGCGGGAGGCCGTCCCCGGAGGGGGCTCCCGGTGCGCTCCGCGCACCCGCGGCCCGGCTCGTCCGCTGGGCTGCGCCCGGGGCGTTGATCCCCTTCGCGTCGAGGTTGTAGGACACGGGGTTGGTCGCCGCCACCGCCTGCTGATCCACGCGCGCGAGAAGGAACGAGCGCTGCTGGGTGTAGGTGACGGCCGAGATCGCCACGCACCCCACCGTGGTCAGCAGCGCGAGTCCGAGCAGCAACCGGCCGCGTAGCGATCTCATCCTTGACATGGGCCGATTGTCGTCGAGGGACGGGGGGTTTTCGAGGTCGCCGGCGGGTTCTCAGCCAATTCTCAGCTACGCCAGACAGAGCTCACACGCGCGCCCGAGATGCTCTCCACGCTATCCCAACGGCCCAGGAGAACCCCATGGCACGCGAAATCCTCACCTCCCCCGCCATCGCGGCGGGCGACTACGCCGTCAAGCGGCTCGTGCGCGAGCGGCTGCTGGCGCGCCGGCACCGCGTCCGCACGCTGCGCTGGCGCGTCGCGGCGGTTCTGCTCGCGGCGTTCGTGGCGCTGTGGATGGGCATCTACGTCCAGCTTGCCACCGGCCACGACCCCGCCCTGGTCGCCAATGCCGCCCGCAAGGCCACGGCGGCCACCACCGTCTCCACCCGCAAGAGCGCGTCGACCACCGGCACTACGGCGACGGCCGCGGTGAAGGCGACGACGACGGCGACGACCACGGCGTCCACCGCTTCGTCGGCCGGCTCCTCTACCGCGGTGACGACGAAGGCGTCATGACCGAGACGGTGCGGACCTTCCCCTGCTTCGGCTCGGAGTGCACGGTGATCGTGCGCGGGTCCGGTTCGCTCGGGTCCTCCGCTCAGGCGGCGGCGCTCGTCGAGGCGCGCCTGCTCGCGCTCCACGCCCAGTTCACGCGCTTCGATCCGGGCAGCGAGCTCTCTAGGGTCAACGCCGATCGCCGCGTCACCGTCGAGGTCAGCCCGATGATGGCGCGCTTCGCCGAGGCGGCACGGGTGGCTGCCGCGGCCTCGGGCGGGCTCGTCGACGCCACCCTCGCGTCGGAGATCGAGCGCGCCGGCTACGCGAGTCATTTCGACTCAGAGCCGGTCCCGCTCGCCACCGCGCTCGCGCTCGCGCCCCCGCGC
>JALYZL010000021.1 GCA_030948875.1 Actinomycetota bacterium | reverse complement strand
TGATCACGGGCGCGTTCATGGTGTTCATGTGCTACGTCGCGGTCTTCGCCACCCAGCATGGGCCTGCGCTCGGGTCGCTGGCGACGCCGCTGAACTCGATCGCGGGGACATACAACGTTCCCGTGTTCAGGGGCCTGGTGTCGATCGGGGCGATCATCAGCTTCTTCTCGCTCTCCCTCTCATGCTTGAACGCAGGGGCCCGCATCATCTTCCCGCTGGCCGGGCACGGCTTCCTGCCCAAGCGGGTGCACGCCGTGCACCCCAAGAACATGACTCCGCACATGGCCCTCGCCGCGTACCGGGCCGTGATCTTGACGGTGGCGATCGTGCTCTACGCCACGGGCTGGAACGCGCTGACGCTGTTCGGCGACGCCGGGACGCTCGCCGCGTTCGGGTTCCTCACCCTCGGGGCGATCGAGGCCTCGCTGGAGCGCGCGCTCGAGGACTCGGTGCATGCGGCGGTCCTCGGCGGCAATGAGGTCTCGATCGACCAGCCCCCTGCCCCTGCCTTCGCGGCCGCTCGCGCGTGAAGACTTAGTGCTCTAGCTCGGAAGTTCGCCGACGTATTGTGGTCAGGCGGCCTGGGCGACGGGCCGGTCGAGTCGTTGGGCTAGGCGGGCGAGGTCGCGGGCGCAGAGCCGTCACAAACATCACGCCCTCCTCACACCGTCTCAGAGCCTGGTCGAGAAGCGTGACGCATAGGCACATTTCTCGACCAGGCTCCCGGTCCCACCCGCGATCCCCGAGCCCACCATTCCCCAAGCTCACGAACCGGACCGATACCGAGCGCCCCAGAGCTGAACCGTGACGATCACCAACACGCGCTGGGCGGACCGGCAAGGGGCTCGACGCTCATGAGCTGCTCGACCAGCGCGTCGAAAGGGACGATCGCGTCGGCGGTAGCGCAGCGATCAAAGAGCTTGGCGCGGCGGGCGTCCCAGGCCGCGAAGTAGCAAAGGGCGCCGCGTCGTTCGTACTCGTGCTCGACACGCTGGCCGCGCTTGACAGCCGCCTTGGCGGGCGGTGGATGACCATCGCGCCAGCGGCACCTCGCTGCCTGAGGGCCGCTCGCACGCAGACCGATCACCTCACCGCGCACCACTCCATCAAGCCGAGCAACTAGTTGACGGACACTTCCTTAGGCCGCGGGCGGTGCGAGCCTGTTGATCGCCAGCAGACCCACCCGACGTGGTCATCTGTGATGGGCAGCTGCGCCGCTCGCCACACGCCGGCTCTTCCTTCCGGCCACAGGATCGGTCCTTGGAGCCGGCGCGGGTCGTAGTCCAGCGCGTTGCCGAGTGCCTTGGCGAGCGCCTCTTTGCTTGACCACAACGCAATGAAGTACTCGTGTGGATTGCTCAGGCTCCACCACTCGACGGTCTCGGATGGGGTACAGATCGATGCTGCGAACGCGGGATCGCACGGCTCAACCCGCTCGATGTCAATCCCAACGGGGTGGGGGTGCCATGAGACGAGCGCGTACGGGTAGCGGTACGAGCGCGACGCATGCACCTCACCGGTCGCGTCCGTGAGCGCACGGGCCGCTGCTCGGAGCCGGGGTTCGTCGAGACCGGCTGTGCGCGCATCGAGCAAGCGAACCTCCGGACCGCCTTGCGAAACGGGGATGCGGATGCCCTCGTCGTGCATTAGGTGGCGACCACGGGCACCCCGTGCCAGCGGGTGTGGGCGGGGAGTTGCTCGCCGCGCATCACGACTGAGCGGGCCCCGACGCTGCACTGCGCGCCGATGGTCGTGTCTGGCAGCATCGCGGCCGCCGGGCCGAGCGTGGCTCCGGGGCCGAGCTTGGCTGGGCCGATTCGCATCAGGCGGTCGTGGAACAGGTGCGTCTCGATGACCGCATTGCGGTTGACCACGCAACCGTCGCCCAGCTCAGCGAGGTCGAACTCGGTCACGGTGAGCGCCTCGAGCCAGACATTGCGCCCGACGGTCGCTCCCATCATCCGCATGTAGGCGGAAACGATCGGCGTCGCGACTGCGGCTCGCAGGAGCCATGCTCCGGCGAGCTGGTCCTGGCAGGTGTTGACGATCTCGTCGCGCCAAACGAACAACGAGTACAGCGGGTGTTCCCCGGCGTGGTAGCGCCCCATCAGGACCCACTTGATCGCGATCGTGATCAGCGTCGCGGTGACGCCCGCGCCGATCAGCGCGACGGGAGCGGCGAGCACCATCGGCCAAAGTCCGCGGGCCGTGCCGATCGCGCTGAGGCCCAGAAACACGGATCCCGCGAGCATCGTCGAGACGGTGGCGGGAAGCAGGATCCGGATCAGCTCCATCGCCGCCCGGGCGGCGACTAGGCGCCCGGGCGGGTTCGTCGTGCGAGCGGGATCGAACCTGTCGGCGACCCGCGGGAGCTCGAGCGCGGGTGAACCGAACCAGGACGTTCCGTTGGTGCTCGTGGTCGGAGCCCTGGTGAGGACGCCCACGAGGCTGTCGTCGCCGAGGCGCGTGGAGGCTTCGAGGATCGCGCCGTTGCCGAGGAAGCTGCGGTTCCCGACCTCGATCGGTGCGACGTACAGCCAGCCGCCGCGCGCCTTCGCTCCGGCGAGCACGACGTCGTCGGTGGCAAAGCTGCCCTCACCGAAGCGGCTGAGACGGTTGAGGCCGACCGCCGTTGAGATCTCGGTGCGCTTGCCGATTTCGATGCCGGCCAGTCGCAACCACGGGCGTGTGTAGAGGCTGGAGTAGACCGGGAACAAGACGCTTCGGGCCTGGTTCATCAGCGACTCGCTGAACCACAGCACCCACCCAACGATCCCATCGTCCCGGTGCCACCCGGCCTTGATCAGCGGTGAGGCCAATCGGACCGCGAGCGCGATCAGGACGGCATACGCGGACACGAAGCACAGAGCCAGCAGCGGCGCGATCATCACGATCGTCATGGCCTCCGACGCGACGCTGACGTTGCCGGGAGCGAACGCGCCCAGCAGCAGGATGCCCGGCACGGAGGCAAGCAGCGGCACGACACTCTGCAGCGCCAGGCCGGCCGCGTAGATGGCCTTCAGCCGTCGGCGCGCGGGCATTGCCGGAGCGTCCGCCTCGGGCCAGCCATCGCCGGCTCGGCCGATCTGCCTGCCGGGCGAGCCAGCCCAACGCTGACCAGCGGGCACATGACCAATGACGACGGTGCCGGCTTCGACCTCGGCCCCGGCTCCGATCGACGCTCCGGGCATCAGCACCGCGCGGGTTCCGACGCGGGCGTCGGGAGCGATCCGCAGCTCGTCGATCACCAGCTCCTGGCCGTCGATCCACCATCCGTGGAGGTCCACATCGGGCTCGAGCGTGGCCCGCTCGCCGATCTTGACGAGACTGGTGGGCGGCGGCAGCGTCCCCAACCGAGCACCCGCGGCGACAGAATGGCCCATGATCCGCGCATACCGCGCCGCCCATGGTGTGCCGGCAAGCGTCTCTAGGTGAGCGAGCTCGGCCAGTCGTTCCACGAACCAGATGCGTGAGGCGACCCAGCTCCCGCGTGGATAGCGACCGGGCCTCAGATCTGCCAGCAGCAGTCGCCGCGCTGCGAGCACGAGCCCGACGCGGCCCGGAGCGCTCGTGAACACCAGCCAGCCGACAATCAGCCAAGCCCAGCCGACCTGGGGGCCCACGTGAGCAATGCGATCGAACGCGAGGATGCCCAGCAGCCATTGGGGAGCCCCGAGCGCGAGCAGCGCGAGCGCCCCAGCAGCCCTGATCGCGCCCCAGCGGCGGCTCTCGAACTCGCGCATGGTGGGCGCCTGTCGGTCGGATGAGCCGAGCTCGTCGAGCCTGTTGCTCAGCTCGTCGAGTCGGCGGTGGTTGTAGACGTCGGCCACCGCGACCGCCGGAAAGCGCTCGCGCAGAGCGGAGGTGAGCTTCGCGGCCACGAGCGAGCTGCCACCGAGCTCGAAAAAGTCGCTGCCGGGCATGATCTCGACGGGACCCAGTTGATCGGTCCAGCGTTCGGCCAGCCATCCCGCCGTCCCGCTCAAGCCCGCGGTGCTCGTCGCGGCGACGCTGGCCGGCGCCGGCCAGGGGAGCGCCTTGCGGTCCACTTTGCCCGAGGCTGCCTGCGGCAGCTCGTCGAGTCTCACGATCAGTGGCACGAGAGCCTGAGGCAGGCGCTCGGCCATCGCAGCGCGAACCTCGGTCGGGTCGACCTCGCCGACGATGTAGGCGACGAGCAGCTTGTTGCCCGCGCTGCTCTCGCGCATGTCGGTCACCGCCGCTTTCACTCCCGGTATGTCGTGTAGCTGGCCGTCGATCTCGCCGAATTCGATTCGCCGACCGCCGATCTTCACCTGATGGTCGAGACGGCCGACGAACACGAGGCCGTCGGCCGTCTCGCGGACGACGTCGCCGGTGCAGTACGCGCGCTCCCATCCCAACGCCGGGACCGGCGCGAAGCGCTCCGCGTCGAGCACCGGATCCAGGTATCGGGCGACACCGGCTCCAGCGATCAGAAGCTCGCCCGGTTCACCGATCTGGACCGGCTCGCCGCCGTCGTCGAGGATCGCGGTCTCCCAACCGTCGAGCGGCCAGCCGATCGTGACCTGCTGGCCTGTCTGGATTCGCGCCGCGGTGCTGACGACGGTCGCCTCGGTCGGGCCGTAGGTGTTCCACACCTCCCGGCCGGCGGCGAGGCGCCACGCGAGCGGCTCCGGGCATGCCTCGCCGCCGAGGATCAACAGCCGCACATCGGCCAGCGATGCGTCATCCCACATTGCGGCCAGCGTCGGCACGCTCGAGACGACAGTCACCCCGCGCCGCCCAAGCCATGGACCGAGCTCCGAACCGGCTCGCACGATCGACCGCGGGGCGGGGACGAGCGCGGCGCCGTTCCGCCAGGCCAGCCAGATCTCCTCGCAGCTGGCGTCGAATCCGACCGACAAGCCAGCGAGCACACGGTCCTCACGGTTTACGTTCCACAGTCGCGCCTCGGCGTCGACGAACGCTGCCGCGGAGCGGTGGCTGACCGCGACGCCCTTCGGCGCGCCGGTCGATCCGGACGTGAAGATCACCCACGCGTCGTCCTCGACGCTCAGCTGACGATCCTCGCAGCGCGGAGTCGCGAGCTGGTCGATCGCCAGCCGATCGCGTACGACAACGCAGGCGCCGGAGCGCTCGACGATCTCGGCCGCCCGGACAGGCGGATCGTCCGCGTCGACCGGGACGTATGCCGCCCCGGCCAACAGCACGCCGAGGATCGCCACATACAGTTCGGAGGTCCCGCTCTGGACCTGAACACCGACCCGGTCGCCCGGGCCGATACCCAGCACGATCAGACGCCTGGCCAGTCCGCCGGCCCTGTCGGCTAGCTGACTGTAAGTGAGGGTCGCGTCGGCGGCGTCGATCGCCACGCGATCGCCACAGCGGTTCGCCGTGGCGTTGAAGATGTCAAGCAGTGTGCGCGCCCGCGGGGCGGTCGCACGGTCGGTCGTGATCGAGAAGCTCATCTATCTAGTGGGTCGAGGGGAGGGTTTGTCCGCGTAGCGGCCGGCCTGCCGGCCCGCCCGCCCGCCGCGCGTCGGAGGGGCATTTGATTGCCGCTGATCAGCGTGAAAGCGCCGGCCAAGAGAGCGGTAAGGAGCGGTTCAGAAGCGCCTTACCAGCCCGATTTGGCACGAGAGAGCGCATAAGGTGGTGGCTGAGATGCGGATCCTGGTAATCGAAGATGAGCGCACCCTCGCGGGCTTCGTCGAGCAGAGCCTGCGCGCCGAGGGGCACGCCGTCACGGTCTGCCACGACGGTGAGAGCGGTGAGGCGGCGGCGCTGACCGGCGACTACGCACTCGTCCTGCTCGACCTGACGCTCCCCGGCAAAGACGGTCTGGAGGTGCTCGGTGCGATCCGCGCGTCGGCTCCCGAGCTGCCGGTGATCGTACTCACCGCGCGCGCGGCCGTGGAGCAACGGGTCGAAGGGCTCGATCGTGGCGCAAACGACTACGTCCCCAAGCCGTTCTCCTTCGAGGAACTGCTGGCGCGGGTACGCGCGCAACTGCGCTCACCCAGCCAGCACGAGTCCTCAGTGCTGGAGGCAGCCGGCATCCACATGGATCTGCGCACCCGCCGCGTCGAACGCGACGGGCGCCAAGTGCAGCTGACCGCCCGCGAGTTCGAACTGCTCGCCTATCTGCTGCGCCATCCCGACCAGGTCCTCTCGCGCGAGCAGATCCTCAACGCCGTATGGGGATTTGACTTCGACCCCGGAACCAAAGTGCTCGAGGTCTATGTCGGCTACCTGCGGCGCAAGCTCGGGGACACAGAGGAGTCCGACCCGATTGAGACCGTCCGCAACGTCGGATACCGCCTTCGCGTGCCACGTGAGTAGACGCCTGCTTCCCCGCGGCCTGCGCGCGCAACTGGCGCTCGCAATCGCGTTGGTCGCCGCGCTCACCGTAGGCGCCAGCTTCCTGGCGCTCTACAGCGGCACAGGCTCACGTCTACAGTCACAGATCGACACGCAGCTGAGAACGCAGGCAGCCGCGTGGCGCCAGTTCACCGTGCACGCGACGTTCAGCACGCCCGCTGCGCTCGAGCGCACTGCAACCCAGTTCATCGCCGCCCAGCGCTACCACGCAGAGTCGCTGATCATCGTCATCCAGGTCAACGCCGGCCGAACCGTCAGCAACAACTCCGAGCTCCTTGTACGCGAAGAAGCGCGCGAACAGAGCCCCAGCGAGACGACCGGACTGCTCGACTCCCCAACCGGCCTGGCGACTGGCCAGGTCGCCGAGGCCGGAACCGAGCGGGTGCTCACGCAACCAATCGACTATCGCAAACGTCGCGTCGGGATGCTCCGGCTCGCCAGCCCGCTGACTCCCGTGCAGCGGGCGCAAGCAAGCCTGCGACGCACGTTCCTTGTCGTCGGAGGCGTAGCGCTCGCGCTCGCGATCGCCGCCGGGATCGGGCTGGCGACCTTCATCGCTGCCCCGCTTCGGCGCATCGCCCGCGTCGCCGCAGCCGTCGACGCCGGAGACCTCTCCCTGCGGGCAGGCCCGGTCGCCGCGGGCGGAGAGCTCGGAGTGCTCTCCGACGCGTTCGACCGGATGCTCGAGCGGCTCGAGCGGGCGTTCACGCGCCAGCGCGACTTCGTCTCAGATGCATCGCACGAGCTGCGGACGCCCCTCGCGGTCCTCCGCGCCCAGGTCGAACTGCTCGACCGCGAGACCGACGAGCGCAGCCGACACGAAGGGGCCGCGATGCTGCTGCGCCGACTCGACGAGCTCAACCGACTCGTCGGCGACATGCTCACGCTCGCCAGCGCCGACGCGGGCCAGCTCATAGAGCCACGCCCGATCGACTTGCGCGAGTTCTTCGAGGATCTTCGCCGTGACCTGCCGCTGTTCGGCGAGCGAGACTTCCAGCTACAGGCCGTCGACGGCACGCTCCAAGCGGACCCCGACCGCCTCACCCAAGTGTTCCGCAACATCGTCCGCAACGCCGTCTCCCACACCAACCCCGGCGATCAAGTCACCATTACGGCCCGAGCGCGAGACGGGCGACTCGAGATCTCGGTCAGCGACAGCGGACCAGGCATTCCACCGGACCAGCTCGAACAGATCTTCGAACGCTTCCATCGCCTCGATCACAGACGCTCGCGCGACCGCGGGGGGAGCGGCCTCGGTCTCGCGATCGCGCGTGCCATCACGGAAGCACACGGCGGAAGCATCCACGCCGAATCCGGCCCTGGCCAAGGCGCGACGTTCCGCATGGAGCTGCCGGGCTACCGGGCGTAGCCGCGACGGCGGAAAGCCACGGCCTGGCGCGCGTGAACGGGGTCGACCGGCTGCTGATCGCGAAGGTGCGACTGCAAGCCGATCTGGAGCGCTCACGCTAGCCGCTGGTCAGAACTCCACTTTTCGGCTACCGTGGTCAGTCCAGCTCGGCGGTACGGCATCGACCATAAAGTCGGGTGGTGGTCACGCTTCTCGAGTGTCGGCCCGTGTAACGGCCATGCGTTCAGAGGAGCAAGCATTGGAAGTCTCGCAGTCAGCAATTCCTACCGAGGGCGAGTTCGATCGGGTTGAGCATCCGATCGTCGATCGGGTGGCGACCGGGGTGATGACCCTGGTGCCCGCCTTGGCGCTCGTGTGGGCGGTGCAGAGTGCGTGGGGAGGCTCGCTCCACTGGCAGGATCTCGTCGTGTTCGCGATCAGCTACCTGCTGACGGGGATCGGCATCACGGTCGGCCTTCACCGTCTGCTAACGCACCGGAGCTTTGCCACCTACCCCTGGGTACGCGGCGTCCTGGCGGCGCTTGGGTCGGCCGCGGCGGAGGGCCCGGTGATCGAATGGGTTGCCAACCATCGCATGCACCACGCCTACTCCGATCACGAAGGCGACCCACACAGCCCGCACGTGGGGCATGGCTCCAGCTGGCGGAGTGCGGCGCGCGGTCTCGTGCACGCGCACGTCGGGTGGGTATTCGGGATGGACGGTGTCGCCAGCGAGGCACGCTACGCGCCCGATCTCCTGGCTGACCCCGTGGTTCGATTCGTGGACCGGACGTTCGTCGTCTGGGTCGTGGCCGGCCTGGCGGTGCCCTTCGGTCTCGGGGCGGCCCTGACCGGGACAGTGAGCGGTGCATTGACGGGGCTGCTGTGGGGCGGCGTGGTCCGCATCTTCTGTCTGCACCAGGCGACCTTCAGCATAAACTCACTCTGCCATTTCTTCGGCGCCAAGCCGTACAAGACCGGGGATGAGTCGCGCAACCTCGCCTGGCTCGCGCTCCCCACCCTCGGCGAGGCGTGGCACAACAACCATCACGCCTTTCCCACCTCCGCGCGCCACGGACTCGGACGCTGGCAGCTCGACCCGTCGGCAGCGGTGATCGTCTTGCTCGAGCGCGGCGGCCTGGCCTGGGACGTCGTGCGGATCTCGCCCGAGCGGCGCGGCGCGCGGGCGATCTAGGCTAGCCCAGCGTTTCGGGCCAAGCTGTAGTCCGCTCGTTAGCGCACGAGGCGACACAGCGCGACCCGATCAATAACCTGTTAAGGGCGCGTCCTCGCGCCCGCCCTCGTGATACCAGAATCAGACACTGCCCGACCGGAGGGGTCATCCGGCTTCGCGCCTGCGGCGCCGTTGGAGCTCCAGCACGTCACCAAGCGCTATCGCGGTCAGGCGTCACCGGCGATCAACGACCTGAGCCTTGAGGTGCCCGCGGGCGAAGTGTGCGTGCTCGTCGGCCCCTCGGGGTCGGGGAAGACGACAGCGATGCGCTTGATCAACCGAATGATCGAGCTCACCAAGGGCGACATCCTGCTCGGCGGGCGTAGCGTGCTCGAGCGCCGGCCCGATGAGCTGCGGCGTGAGATCGGCTACGTGATCCAGCAGATCGGGCTCTTCCCCCACCAGACGATCGGCGAGAACGTGGCCACCGTCCCGCGCCTGCTCGGGTGGGACCGGGCGCGGATCGCGCGCCGCGTCGACGAGCTGCTCGAGCTCGTCGGGCTCGATCCGGAGGAGATGCGCGACCGCTATCCCGCGCAGCTCTCCGGTGGCCAGCGCCAGCGGGTGGGGGTGGTGCGCGCCCTCGCTGCCGACCCGCCCCTGATGCTGATGGACGAGCCCTTCGGCGCGATCGATCCGATCAACCGCGAGCGCCTCCAGGACGAGTTCCTCCGCCTCCAGGCCACGGTACGCAAGACGGTCGTGTTCGTGACCCACGACATCGACGAGGCGATCAAGATGGGCGACCGCATCGCCATCCTCCGCGAGGGCGGCGTGCTCGCTCAGTACGCGCCCCCCGCTGAGCTCCTGAGCCGGCCTGCGGACGATTTCGTCGCCCAGTTCGTTGGCGCCGACCGGGGCCTCAAGCGCCTCGCCCTGACCACTCTTGATGACGTCGAGTTGATCCAGCCCAACGGCCTCGCACCCAGCGGACGGCGGGTCTCGCTGCATAGCACGGTCCGCGACGCGCTGTCGATGATCCTCACCGCGGGCGGGAGGCCGCTGACCGTAGTCGACGACGACGACCACGTCGCGGGTCTGGTGACGCTCGAGCTGGTGGGGGGGCTGCTGGGGAAGGACGGGGCGCTTGGGGACTCCGGCGGGCCCGGAGCGGGGAGCGGGTCGGAGTGATCATCCTGGCCGCCACCGGGCCGGTGATCCCCGTCTTCGGCGGGGCGCCGAGCGGCTATGCGTGCGAACGCGCCAACCGGCTCTTCTGCCCCGACTGGGTGTCCCACAACTGGAGCGCCGTCCTCTGGCCGGCGCTCCGCCAGCACGTCGTGCTCTCCGTCATCGCGGTCGCCATCGGCTTCGTGATCGCCTTTGCCCTCGCGCTGCTCGCCTACCGCCGCCGAGCGGTCGAGCGCCCGGTGATCCTCATCACGGGGATCCTCTACACGATCCCCTCGCTGGCTCTGTTCGAGATCCTCGTGCCCATCAAGCCGCTCGGTCTGAGCGCGCGTACGGCCGAGGTCGCGCTCGTGTCCTACACCCTGCTCATCCTTTTCCGGAACATCGTCACCGGGCTGCGCGAAGTGCCCGACGACGTCCGCGAGGCGGCACGCGGGATGGGCATGACGGCGCGCCAGACCCTGTGGCGCGTGGAGCTCCCGCTCGCCCTTCCCAGCATCATCGCCGGGGTGCGCATCGCCACCGTTACGGTGATCGCCCTGGCCACCGTCGCCTCCTACATCTGCGACGAGGGACTTGGCGTTCCCATCTTCCAGGCGATCCAGGACGGCGTGTTCAAGACCGAGCTGATCGTCGCGGGCGGTCTCGCGGTGGCCCTGGCGCTCTTCGCGGACGGCCTGCTCGTACTTCTGCAGCGCGCCCTGACACCCTGGTCGAGGGCCCGCGCGCGATGAACACGCTGCTCGACGCGCTGCGCTTCATCGGCGATAACGGCGCGCTGCCGGCCGACCCATCGGCGCCGACCCTCGTCCATCTCACCCTCCAGATGCTGTGGATCAGCGGCATCGGGATCGCCGTCTCGCTCGCCGTCGGGCTTCCGATCGGGGCCTGGCTCGGCCATCTGCACCGCTTCTCGTTCGCAGCCATCAACATCTCGAACGTCGGCCGGGCCCTTCCCAGCCTCGCGGTGCTGGCCATCGGCGACGCGATCCTCGGCATCGGGCTCACGGTCACCGAGGTGGCGCTCGTCATTCTCGCGGCGCCGATCGTCCTCACCAACGCCTACGTTGGCATCGCTGGTGTCGACCCCGAGGTCGTCGATGCCGCCCGCGGGATGGGAATGAGCGGGTGGCGGATCCTGTGGCGGGTCGAGGTGCCGCTCGCCATCCCCCTCCTCTTCGCCGGCGTCCGCACGGCCGCCGTGTACGTCGTCGCCACGGCGACGATCGCCTCGCTGGCGGGCTACAACGGCGGTCTCGGCTACATCATCTCTGACGAGCAGAGCTATCACCTGTCGGGGGTCCTCGGTGCGGCCATCTGTGTGGCGGGCCTTGCCCTCCTCATCGAGGGCCTGCTGGCGTTGATCCAGCGTGCGCTCACCCCGCGGGGGGTCCGGCTCGAGCACGAGGCGCGCGGCGAGGACATCGACCCGCTCGTCCCGGTCCCGTCGGTCCCGTCGGTCCCGTCGGTCCCGTCGCCGTGAAGAATTCCTGTATTTTCGATATGAATAGGTACAAAATGGGAGGTTGGCCATGATCGGGAATCTAGGCAGAGGACTGCCGGCGGCCGTGGTGGCGCTAGCGGCGGCGGTCGTTCTGGCCGCATGTGGAAGCTCAAGCAGCACGACGAGCAGCACGACAAGCAGCACCGCGAGCACGCCGTCGACCACAGCGGCGAGCGGCCCCGGCGTCGGTAAGCCGGCGGTGGTTATCGGCGACAAGAACTTCCCCGAGGAGTTCATTCTCGGCGCTCTGTACGCCGCCGCCCTGAAGGCCAAGGGCTACAAGGTCACGCTCAAGGACAATATCGGCAGCTCTGAGATCATCTATAAGGCGCTGACCTCGGGGCAGATCGGCATGTACCCCGAGTACACGGGCAACATCTCGTCCGTCCTGGCTGCGAACTCGGCCAACCTGCCCAGCGCCGCCGCGGCCTACAGCCAGGGTAAGGCCTTCCTGGCCAAGCACGGCTTCGACCTGCTCGCGATGACGCCTTTCTCCGATTCGGACGTCATCATCACGAAGCCGGCTTTCGCCAAGACGCACGGGTTGAAGAGCGTCGGGGACCTCGCGAAGCTGGGCAAGTCGGTCACGTTCGCTGCCGAGCCCGAGAACGCGACGCGCTACGCCGGTCTGGTCGGAATGAAGAAGGCGTACAACGTCGTGCCGTCGTTCAAGCCGCTGGCGACGAGCGCGCTCATCTACCAGGCGCTCGACTCCGGTCAGGTTCAGACGGCCAACGCCTTCACCACCGACCCGCAACTGCTGAAGTCCGGCGCGTACGCCCAGCTCGCCGATCCCAAGCGCATCTTCGGCTTCCAGAACGTCGCCCCGATCGTCTCGAAGAAGGTCATCGCCGCGGAGGGCCCGCAGTTCGCAAGCACGCTGAACGCTGTCAGCGCGCTGCTCACCGTTGGGGCGATCCAGCAAATGAACGCAGCGGTGATCCTCGACAAGCAGTCGCCGGCCACGGTGGCGGAGCAATTCCTGAAGGCAAACCACCTCGCGTAGTGGCTGTGGCCGTGCGCGTCCGGGGGTTCGGCTGTAGCCGAACCCCCGGGCTGGGGCCGTTGCGTCACCTAAACCACCGGCGAATCGGCGAGCGCGAGACCCGGGCCTATACTTGACCTGGTCGTGCAGGAGATGGAGATCTACGGCGTGAGCTTCGACATGGTCGGCAAGCAGCCGATCGTCTTGTTGAAGACGGTCGACAGCAACAAGTTCCTGCCCATCTGGATCGGGCACCCCGAGGCTGCGGCCATCCTGATGAAGCTCCAGGGGGCTTCGACGCCCCGGCCGATGACCCACGATCTGCTCGCCGATCTGCTCGGCGAGCTCGAGATCGAGTGCGCGCGGGTCGCAGTGACCGAGCTGCGCGAGAACACCTTCTACGCCTCGATCACGCTGAGAACGAACGGTCGCGACGTTGAGATCGACTCTCGTCCCAGCGACGCCCTCGCTCTCGCGGTGCGCGCCGGCGCCCCGATCTTCGCCGCCGACGAGGTGATCGCCGAGTCCGCGATCGAGTTCGAGCACGAGGTCGAGGACACCGAGGAGGTCGTCGAGAAGTTCAAGGACTTCCTCGACCGCGTCACGCCCGAGGACTTCGCCGGGGACAGCTAGGGCAGGAGGGGCCGGCGGGGATGGGCGGCGGGGATGGGCGGCGCTGAATCGTCACCTCTGTCACTCATACGTGACTTTTTCTCGGGCGATACGGGAGCCGATGGGATATGCGGACGCAGGATGTCCGGACATCCCACACCCTTCGCGGGACGCTCGCGAGGCTAGCTCCCCGGGGCCGACGGCTCGCTTTCGGCCGCAGCACCGTTTGCCGCCGCCTCGGCCTCCGCGACCTCCGCCGCCGCCGCCCGATACCGCGCCGCCGTCCGCCTCCGCCCCGGGATCGCGATCGGCGCTCGGGCCCGGATCTCCTCCATCACGCGCACGATGAGCTCGGAGGCCGTCTCTCCCGGCCGCGCCGAGCCGCCGCTGGGGGCGAAGAACTCCACCCGGATGCTCGGCCGCTTGGGGACGCGAACGATATCGACGGTGCCCTGCACGGTGACGCACACGATCTGTGCCTCGGGCACCGCCAGGGCGAGCCGGCCGGCGCCGCTGCGGGCCCGCAGCCGCGTCCCGCGCGAGATCGTGCCCTCGGGGAACACGCCGATGCACGCGCCCTCGGCGAGCTCGCGGATGGCGACGTCGAGGGCCTGCGTGTCGCCCCCGCCTCGCACGATTGGGATCTGGCCCATCCCGTCGAGGATCCATCCGACCGGGGCCGCCTTCCACAGCGTCGACTTAGCGAGGGCTCGTATCTGCCGGCGTGGACGCCCTGCGACGCCGATCGCCACCGGGTCCCAGTAGCTGTCGTGGTTGCCGATCACCAGCGTCGGGCCCTTGGTCGGGAGCTGGTCGAGTCCCGAGACCTCGAGTTGCCCCCAGCCCCGGATCGCCGGCGAGGTGACGGCCATCACCGTCGAGTACGTGCGTGTCATCGTTACGACATTGTCTATTCCACGAACTGACTAGTACATTTTGGCGCTGTCGGGCCCGTAGGCGGGGATCTGCGCACGCTGCAGACGCGGTGGAGTCGGCGGCGGACGCTCCCGGTCTTGCCGTGAAGTCGCGTGCCGCCGACTCCATTGGCAGTTTTGCTGGCGCAAACTCGCGCGGCGGATGACGGATCGTCCACTCACCCGCCCTCCCCGGCCCGTTCCAGAATCCGCCGCACGAGCTCGTCGAAGCCGATCCCGGCCGCGTCCGCCGCCTGCGGCAAGAGGCTCGTCTCGGTTAGCCCAGGGACGGTGTTGAGCTCGAGCACGTAGAGCTCATCCGTGGCTTGCTCGAGCATGATGTCGACGCGGGCGAACCCGGTGCAGCCGATGAGCTCGTAGACCTCGGTGGCGATCGATGGCGCGCGCTCGGCGATCTGATCCGGGAGCTCGGCCGGGCACAAAAAGGTCGTCCGCCCGATCTCGTAGCGGGCCTCGAAGTCGTAGAAGTCCTCCTCGCGCGGCACCGCCTCGACAATCGGCAGCGCCCGAGGCGACCCATCCTCGTCGAGGATCGACACCGCGAGGTCGCGGCCGGCGACGTGGCGTTCGAGCAGGACCTTGCGGTCGTAGGAGAAGGCGGCCACGAGGGCGGTGGGCACGTCAGCCGGCGTGCGGGCGAACTTGATCCCCAGCGCGGAGCCCTGCCCGGCGGGCTTGACGACGATCGGGAAACGCAGGCGCTCCTCGATGGCGGGGAGGGCGACGGCGGCGCCGAGCTCTCGAAAGGCGGTCTCGTTGAAGGCGTAGAAGTCAGGCGTCGGGATGTCGTGGTCGCGCATGGCGTGCTTGGCCAGCACCTTGTCGGCGGCGCGGATGCAGGCGGAGACGCCGGACCCCGTGTACGGGATCCCCATGACCTCGAGCAGCTCCTGCACGGTCCCGTCCTCGCCGTCACGGCCGTGCAGGGCGATGAAGGCGACATCGGGCCGGTCGGTGAGCAGCCGCTCGACGAGGTCGGCACCGACGTCGATCGAGATGATCTTGTGCCCCAGGTTCTCGAGCGCCTCCTCCACGCGTGCCCCCGACTTGAGCGAGACCTGACGCTCGAGCGAGCGCCCGCCCTTGAGCACTGCGACGCGACTCATCCCCTAGTGCACCCCTGCTTGCCGCCTGTGCCCGGCGTCATCCGGCGCGTTGGCGCTTGGCCGGCAGGCGGAGGATCTTGGCCAGCTCGGAGTCGGGCGGCGGCGGGTGCTCGAGCCCGGGCGGTTTGGCGCCTCGAGCCGAGCCGGGGACGGGGCTCGCCCCGGTCAGGGTCCCGTAGAGGGCAACCTGCTCGCGCACGACCTCACCGATCCGCCTGATCCCCTCGCGGATGTTGTTCTCGTCCACGCCTGAGAAATTGAGCCGCATCGAGGAGCCGCCGCGCCCGTCGACGTAGGCGGCGCGCCCGGGCACGAAGGCGACCCGCTCCTCGAGCGCGCGGGCGAGGAGATCGGTCGTGTCGATGTAGGACGGCAGCGTCGCCCAGATGAACAGGCCGCCCTGAGGGTGCGTCCACTCCGCCTCGCGGGGGTAATGCTCGGCGAGCGCGTCGAGCATGACGTCACGCCGCCGGCGGTAGATCTCGATCAGCGAGCGCACGTACTCGTGCCACGGGCCGGACTCGAAGTAGGCGGCAACAAAGTACTGCGAGAGCGAGGACGAGCACAGGTCTGACGCCTGCTTGCCGATATTCATCTTCTCGAGCACCGGCCGCGGCGCCACCGTCCACCCGAGCCGCACACCCGGCGAGAGGATCTTCGAGAACGTGCCGGCGTAGATGACGTAGTTGCCGCCGTCGAGCGAGAGCAGGCTCGGCAGGGGGTCGGACTCGTAGCGCAGGAGCCCGTAGGGATTGTCCTCGAGCACGAGCAACTCGCGCTCTTGCGCGATGCGCACGAGCGCGCGGCGACGCTCCAAGGACAGGGTGACCCCGGCCGGGTTGTGGAAGTTGGGGACCGTGTAGATGAACTTGGGACGCCGCCCGGTCCGTTCGAGCTCGTCGAGGGTGAGCTCGAGCTCCTCGACGCACATCCCGTCACGGTCCATCCTCACGTGGACCACGTCGGCCTGGTAGGCGCAGAACGTTGGCACCGCCCCGGGGTAGGTCGGCGCCTCGGCGATCACCACGTCGCCCGGATCGATCAGCGTCTTGCAGACCAGGTCGATCACCTGCTGGCCGCCGGTGGTGACCAGCACCTCGTCGGGGTCGATCTCCATCCCCTCGGCGCGCATGACGTCCGCGACACAGCCCTTGACGAGCGCGAGTCCCTCGGTCGGCGCGTATTGGAGCGCGCGCGCACACGACTCGGCGGCCACGGTGCGCATCAGCGACGCGTAGGAGTCGGGCGGGAAGGTCGACGTGTCAGGAAGCCCGCCGGCCAGGGAGATCACGTCGTCGCGCTCGGTCAGCGCCATGAGGTCGCGCATCGCCGAGGACCTCATAACTTTGGTGCGTTCCGCAAACAGGCCCGCGTAACGCTCGATCTCCCGTGCGGTCGAGCGAGGCGGCCTGGAACCTGCGCCCGGGCTCCTCTCGTCTATCGTCACGTCCCGTCACGCTACAGCACCGTGCACCTCGTCTTTGACATCTTCCAGGCGATCGGCCTCGCAGCGGCGGTGGGGATTCGCCCCTTCCTGCCTGCGCTGGCCGCTGGCGCGCTCGCCTCCGGCGACGTCGAGCTGACCTTCCATCACACCGGCTACGCCTTCCTGCAGAGCGCCGGATTCCTGCTCGCCCTCGTCGCCGGGGTCATCGTCCTCACCGTCCTCGAGCGCCAGTTCGGGGCGGGGGAGGGTAAGCCGGGCGGCGCGCTCGATCGGAGCCCGCTCGCCTGGCTCGTCGTGCTCGCGGGCGCAGCCGTCGGCGCCGTCTTCTTCGC
>JALYZL010000006.1 GCA_030948875.1 Actinomycetota bacterium | reverse complement strand
GTGCTGCTCCGCGAGGCGGAGCGGCCGGTGATCATGGCGGGCACCGGGCTGTACTGGGGGCACGGCGAGGAAGCCCTGCTCGCGCTGGCGCAGGAGCTCCGCATCCCCGTGTTCCTTAACGGCCTGGCCCGCGGCTGCGTGCCCGCCGACCACGAGTTCTCCTTATGCCTGGGCAGCGGCCCGGGCTACGCCCTCGCCGCCAAGCTCGCCCACCCCGACCGCCAGGTCGTCCCTCGTCGGCGACGGGGTCAACGTCGTCGGCGTCATGGGCAATAACGGCATCTGGGCGCTCGAGAAGGACCCGATGGAGTTCCTCTACGGCTACTCGGTCGCGGCGGAGCTCCGCCCGGAGACGCGCTATGACCTGGTGGTCGGAGGTTTCGGCGAGCTCGTGCGCACCCCGGACGAGCTCCGGCCCGCTCTCGTGCGGGCCTTCGAGGCGGGCAAGCCCGCGCTGGTCAACGTGTCGACAGACCCGGCCGTGGCCTACCCGCGCAAGACGAATCGGGGCCTTAACGAAAGCCGCCCACATCATGTGGGCGACTTCCGATCCAGGTTGGCCCTATGGGACGGGCAGGGGTACGTGCCAAAAGGGCCTGGTTTCGGGTGGTCCAGGCGGCGGGAGGCGCCGATGTTTGCGGCTATCGCCTGGACCTATGCGCCGGTGTCGGATCCAGAATCGGATGGTCTCCCGGCAGATCTGAATCATGGCCCTTACGGGAAGAATCATCAATCGAACATATGTCTAGACAGGTTTCCTCTATATGTTCGTGCGATTCGTCTGTACTTCCGAAGGGCCGGAGCCGAATTCGAGCGCGGCACCGCGCAAAATGTCGTGTTCTGACACCTCGATCCGCTCGAGCTTGAACAGTCGCATGATCTCGACGAGGATCGCGGCGCCGGCGACAATGGTCGGCGCTCGATCCGGGTGCAGCCCCGGGACCTCACGGCGCACACGCAGCGGCAGCGCGGCGAGTCGCTCGAGCAGCTCCTCGCATTCCTCGCGACCGAGCATGTAGCCCTGGACGCGTTCGGGGTCGTAGGGATCGAGCGCCTGGGCGACGGCGGCGAGCGAGGTCGGGGTGCCGGCGACTCCGATTGCGTGCTCGACCCGGCGCTGGTCCTCGGGAACGGCCGCGGCGATGATCGACCGCGCGTCGGCGGCGAGCTCATCGAGCTCGCGCCGGAGCGGCGGATCGTGGTGCAGACGGCGCTCGGACTGGCGCACGGCGCCCGTCTGGGTCGAGACGTGGAACCGCGCCTCGCGACCATGGCCGACCACGAGCTCCGTCGAACCGCCGCCGATGTCGGTGACCAGCGTGGTCGTTCGGTCATCGGGATCGCGCTCGCTGGTAGCGCCCAGAAAGGTGAGCCGCGCCTCCTCCTCGCCGTTGAGGATGTGCGCTTCGAGCCCGTAGCGCGCTCGCACTTCGGCAGCGAACTCCTCGCCGTTCGCGGCGTCCCGCACCGCGCTGGTGAGGACCGCGATGCGACGCTCGGTATGATCGGCCTCGATGGTCTGCTGGTAGTCGTCGAGCGTCGCCAGGACGCGGGCGATCGCGTCGGGATCGAGCCTCCCGTGCGCATCGACGCCAGCGCCGAGCCGCGTGATCCGCGTCTCGCGTGCGAGCTGCGCGGTCACGCAGCCGTCCTCGACGTCGGCGACGAACAGGCGCGTCGAGTTGGTGCCGACGTCGATAACGGCGATCCTCATAGTTGGGCGTTCGCCTGGTGTGGCATCGGCCGCCCCTCGAGCCCTGCGAGCAGGTTCTCCACCGCGAGCTCGGTCATGCGCTCGCGCGCTGCGGTGGTGGCCGAGCCGATGTGGGGGGTGAGGAGGAGGTTCGGGGCGCTGAGGATCGGGTCGTCGGGTGCCGTCGGCTCGGGGTCGCTGACGTCGAGCGCGGCGCCGGCGATGGTGCCGTTCTCGAGCGCCGCGCGCAGGGCGACCTGGTCGACGATCGCTCCCCGGGCGGTGTTCACGAGGATCGCCGTCGGCCGCATCCGACTGAGTGCGCGCGCGTCGATCAGGTGGCGGGTGGCGGGCGTGAGCGGACAGTGCAGCGAGACGAAGTCAGAGCGCTCGAGCAGGGTGTCGAGGGGCAGACCGGGAGCGGTGCTCGTGCTCGCGGTCAGAACCTCCATCTCGAACCCGCGGGCACGCGCGGCGACGGCGCGGCCGATGCGGCCGAAGCCGACGATCCCCAGCGTGGCGCCGTGGACGCTCTGGCCGAGGTGGCTCGCCGGTTCCCAGGTGGGCCAGTCGCCGTCGCGGACCGCCTGAGCGGCCTCGGGCAGCTTGCGGGCGGCGGCGAGGAGGAGCGCGAAGGCGAGGTCGGCGGTCGCGTCGGTGAGCACGTCGGGGGTGTTGCCGACGGGAATTGCCCGCCCGGTCGCGGCCTCGAGGTCGATGTTATCGGTACCGACGGCATAGTTCGAGATGGCACGGAGGCGCGGGGCGCGGTCGAGCAGCTCGGCGTCGACCCGATCGGTGAGCATCGAGATCAGCCCGTCAGCCTCGGCGGTGCGCGCGAGCAGTTCGTCGCGCGGGGGAGGGAGCCGGTCCGGCCACACCTCCGTCTCGTGCTCGGCCTGCAGTCGCTCGAGCGCAGGCCCGGGGAGCCGGCGGGTGACGAAGACACGAGCCATCGCGTGATTGTCGCGTGCCGTGCGTATCCGGTTCGTTCCTCCTCTTCGCGGCCGGGGGCTCGGCGCCGATCTCGCTCGCGGAGTGGGCCGCGGCGGTGGCGAGATGCGCTCGCGACCGCGATTGAGGCGCCCGACGGACATCGCTGGGCCGAACTGCTGTCGATTGGTCCGGGGGGGTCGGACGAATGTGCAGCAGTTCGGGGGTCACGCCCGCGAGCGCCGCCCGAACGCCCCGACCGGCCATGCGATCCGCGCCGTCAGGTACCTTGGTGGACGCGCCTGCCGTGGTCCTGCGCCAGGTCGCCCGAGCTCGGGGGAGCGTCTTGCCAGTTCTGGCCACGCCGCGGCGCGCCGGCCGCTCCCCGCCCCAGTCGATGTCGCTAATCCCGGTCAACACCGCATGAGGCTGATCCCGAAGTCCAGAGGGGGTGCCCTGTGGCGGTCTGCCGCCGCTGCCCTGATCGTGGTGGCGTGCGCGACGACGGCGACTGCGGTCGCCGGACTGCTTCAGGTCAAGCAGCTCGTCACCTACCTGTCGGCCACGCCCGCGCTCAAGAACGCGCAGGTGGTGGTTCCGAACCCGGGCCAGCCGCAGACGATCCTCATCATCGGGTCCGATCACCGTGCCGGGACGTCGTTCACCTCCGCCAACACGGACACGATGATGCTCGTCCGCCTCGATGCGAGCTCATCGACGATCAATGTCCTCTCCATCCCCCGCGACCTCAGGGTCGAGATCCCCGAGGGGGGTGGTCTCGCGACCGCGAAGCTCAACAGCGCCTACTCGATCGGCGGGCCGAACCTGCTGGAGACGGTGATCCGGCAGAACGTGTTCCCCACCCTGCGGGTCAATCACATCGTCGATGTCAACTTCGGCGGCTTCCAGGATCTCGTCAACGCGATCGGGTGCGTGTACTCCGACGTCGACCACCGCTACTACAACAACACAGCCCAGACCAACTACTCCAGCATCGACATCAAGGCCGGCTACCAGAAGCTGTGCGGGGCCGACGCGTTGTCGTTCGTGCGCTTCCGCCACACCGACAGCGACATCGTGCGTAACGCACGCCAGCAGGACTTCGTCCGCTGGGCCAAGGACCAGTACGGCGTCGGCAATTTGATCTCGAACCGCGACACGTTGCTGAAGATCTTCGGCAAGCACACCCAGACCGACCGGAGCCTCCACACCACCGACGGACTCCTCAACCTCTTCAAGCTAGTGGCCTTTTCGGCCGCTCACACGATCAAGCAGATCCATTTCCCGGCGATCCTCCTCTCTTGCCCGGTCACGGCCACCGGACAGACGCCGTGCTACGTGACCGCCGACCCCGGGGCCGAGGCGAGCGTCTACCAGCAGTTCATGACGCCGACGACGGCACCGGCTGCGCCCGCCGCCGCGCCGGCCACGACGGCGCACCGGAGCCGGGCGCCCTCAGCCAAGGCGCTAGGCCTGTCCGCCGATCCGGCTGACGGCAGGTCCCAGGCGGCCGCCCTCGGCAGGCTCGGGATGCCGATCTACTACCCGCGCCTGATCGCCAGCTCCTCGCAGTACTGCATGGACACGACCGCCAACTGCTACGAAGCGCCGAACCCGGCCAGCGTCTACGCGGGCGCCTATCCCCGGGCCTACATGCTCCACGATCAGAGCGGGCAGCCCCACGCCGCCTACCGGATGACGCTGGTCATCAACCCTGTGCTCGGCGAGTACTACGGCGTCGAGGGCACGACGTGGCGCGATCCGCCGATCCTCGGCAGCCCGCAGGAGACGCGCACGGTCCACGGAAAGCGGCTACTTCTGTTCCTCAACGGCCACCACATCACCCTCGCCGGGTGGCGTACGGCGCAAGCGGCTTACTGGATCTCGAACACGCTGGACGACGGCCTGAGCAACGGGGCGATGGTCGCCATCGCGGGGTCGCTGGCCAGAGCCAGACCTTAGCCCGGCCGCTCACTCAGCGCGGGCGCGGATACGGGATGCCCGGCGGATGGCTATCGCGCTCATCCAAGTACGAGCGCCATGCCCGTGCGAGCTCGGAGCGGAGTCGCTCGCGCTCTGCATCGACCGGTGCCTCATGCGGGGGGGCCTTGCCCTCCAGCTCCCACCACGGTTTTTCTTTGCTCAAGGCCATGCCCCAGGTATCGGATGCCGCCGACGAATAGATGAGCCCTGACGTCAGGACTAGCGGAAGGTGTAGCCAAGGTGTAGCGGATTGCGCGGTCAGACCGTGGTTTCGACCGGCGCGGCCGATTCCCGCTCCGGGCGACTCTGCTTCCGAATCACCACGCGGGGCATCCCGAAGGCGGCGACGAGTGCGCCCGCCACCGCGAGCCCTGCGGACACCACGAAGGCGACGTGGAAGCCGCTGGTCAGCGCCACGTGGACCGCGTGGGTGCCCGCGCCGGAGTGGCGTAGGTCGCTGTTGGTGCGGGCGGTGGCGATCGCCGCGAGGACCGCGAGCCCGAGCGCGCCGCCGACGAGCCGCGCCGTGTTCACTAGCGCCGATGCGAGCCCTGCCTCGGCTGCCGCCACGCCCTGCACCGCGGAGATGGTCGCGGGCACGAAGGAGAGCGGGATGCCGATGGCCACGAGCAGCGAGGGGGCGATGACGTCGCTCAGGTAGGCGCCGTTGACCGCCACGCGAGCGAACAGGAGCAGTCCGGCGGCCTGAGCGAGTAGGCCGGCGATGAGCATCGGCTTGGCGCCGATCCTGAGCACGAAGCGCGAGGCGAGCACCGAGCCGGCGACGATGCACAGGGTCATGGGCAGGAAGGCGAGTCCCGCCTTGATCGGCGAGTAGCCGAGGACCTCCTGCAGGTAGAGCGAGACGAAGAACCACATCGCGAAGGAGGCGGCGCCGACGAAGAGGACGACCACGTTGGCGGCGCTCAGCGCGCGCGAGGCGTAGATCCGCAGCGGCATCAGCGGCGCGTCGGCGAAGCGACCCTCGATCGCGAGGAACACCACGAGCAGCCCGACCCCGACGCCGAGCACGGCGAGCGTCGAGGCGTTGCCCCATCCGGTGACGTCGGTGCGGACGATTCCGAGCACGAGCAGCGAGAGGCCGATCGTCGCGGTGAGCGCGCCGGCGACGTCGAAGTTCCTGGCCCGCGAGGGAGCGCGCCCCTCGGCGACGTACATCATGGTGAGGAAGGCGGCGGCCAGCCCGATGGAGACATTGATGAAGAGGATCCAGCGCCAGCCGGCGATGTCGGTGAGGACGCCGCCGAGGAGGACGCCGGCCGCGCCGCCGGCGCCGCCCATCGCGCCCCAGATGCCCACGGCCCGGTTACGCTCCGCCGGCTCGGTGAAGGTCGTGGTGAGGATGCTCAGCGACGCGGGCGCTACCACCGCGGCGCCCAGTCCCTGGATGGCGCGGGCGATGATGAGCATCACCTGGCTCTGGGCGAAGCCGCCGGCAAGCGAGGCGAGGGCAAAGAGGACGAGGCCGCCGACGAAGACGCGCCGGCGGCCGATGAGATCGGCCGCGCGTCCACCGAGCAAGAGGAACCCGGCGAAGGTCACCGTGTAGGCGTTGACCACCCATTGCAGATCCTGCTCAGAGAACCCGAGGCCATGGCGGATCGCCGGGAGCGCGACGTTGACCACCGAGACGTCGAGGATGACCATGAACTGCCCGAGACAGGCGAGAATCAGGGTCGCGCGCAGGTGAGGGTGCTTGTTGGCGGCTTGTACGATGGTCACCGCAGGCTAGCAGATGTACGATGTTCGTCGTACAATCGAGAGCGGCTGATGCTGGAAACACAACTAGTCACCGAAGCGCCAAGCACAACGACCGGCGAGCCGGCGCGAGACGAGTTCGAGCTCCCCGCGGTGCTCCACGCGCTCAGCGATCCGGTGCGCCTGCAGATCGTCGCCGGCCTGAGCGACGGCGTCGAGCACAGCTGCGGAAGCATCAAGCTCCCGGTGACCAAGTCGACGTGCACCCATCACTTCCGCGTGCTGCGCGAAGCCGGTGTGATCCATCAACGCCAGGAAGGGACCTCGCGGCTCAACTCGCTTCGCCGCGAGGATCTCGAGTCACGCTTCCCCGGGCTGCTCGAGACCGTGCTGCGCGCGGTGCGCGGCAAATAATCGCTGGGCAGTGACTGTGCCCGGTCGGCCGTGGCGGCCACGACGAGAGCGACGACCGCGAACCCGGGGTTAGTAGTAGTCCTGGACGCTAATCGACCACTTCGCCGTGTCCCCGCCGGGGTCGACGGCGACCTGGTAGAGGCCCGGCCCGGACTTGAACAGCTGGGTCTGGCCGCTCCCCTCGCCGAGGTCGAGCTGGGCCACGGTCGAGTCGCCGGCCGGGTGGAGCACGCGGGCGCTCGGGCCCGAGCAGAAGAAGACGAACGTGCAGAGTCCCTGATAGCCCATGCTGTAGACGACTCGCCATTGCCGGCCGACGATGCGGAACGGGACCGAGTGCCCGCCGGCATCTCCCGAGAACGAGGTCAGCGGTCGCCAGCGTGGTTGCTCGGCGACCTGGAGGACGACGTTCGACCCGGGCGCCACCGCGGCCCCGGCGGCCGGAGACTCGCGGGTGACGATGCCGGCGGCGACTCCGGGGGCGGGCACCGCGGTAAGGGTGAAATGCAATCCGAGGCCGTGGAGGACGGTGCTGGCCTGGCCGCCCGACTCGCCCAAGAGCGGCGGCACCGGGACCGGCGGCGGTCCGTCGCTCAGCACCACGCGGACCGTTGACCCGTCGCTCACGCTGCTTCCCGTCTTCGGGCTCTGCGCGATCGCCAACCCGGTCGGGGCGCGGCTGTGGCGGGCGCGAAAGGCGGGCTTCAGTCCTAGCCGGCGCAGTCTGGTCGCGACGGTTGCGCGACTCGACCCGCGCAGGTCGGGCACCTTGACCTGACCGCCGGCGATGAGCAGGGCCAGCGCTACGGCTGTGATTCCGAGGAACAGCAGTGCTGACACCGCGAGGGCGGCCCGTGGTGGCTTGTGCCGTGGCGACTCGTCGAGTTCGCGCCGGGGAATCGTTGGCACGCGGACGCGTGTCGCGGCTACTGGGTCGGGCGCTCGGTCGAGCACTGCGGTGGCGGCGGTGGCGGCGGCTGGGACGAGCGGCATGCCCGTGGCAGGCGCCGCGACCCGGGTCCGGCGC
>JALYZL010000639.1 GCA_030948875.1 Actinomycetota bacterium | reverse complement strand
CCGCGGGTGCCAACAGGAGATCGCGACGCCTGCTTCACCTCGACGAGCGGTAGCCAGCATCGTCGCCGCTTCGGACGAACGGCGAGAGCAGCGACGTCTCCGTCGGCCGCCACCGCAATCAGCGGTTGGAGAAGCCTCGATAGGCCAGATCCGGCCGCAAGCACACGAGCGACAGTCCCGCTGACGGGGACGACAGTGCTGCATCTGGTGCATCTCGATCACGCCGCCGGGTTGGGACCGGCTGGCGCGAGACTGCCGGTTTGCCGCTGCCTCGGCCAAGACCGCGGGTGGCCGCTTTCCCGCCGGCGTCGTCCGAAGCGGCCATGCCCGCGGAGTTCTGTTCCGCGCGCGAGCGTGCCTCAGGCGGCGAGGTTCTGCTCCGGCCACAGGCCGGAGCTGACCCGCGCGTAGAGCGTGTCGGGCGCCAGATCAGCACCGCCGGGCCAGATCACCGTGCCCGACTCGGGGTCTAGGCGCGCCTGAGCGAAGCCGTTCTCGGTGCGTGCGTTCTGGAACACGGGCCCGCGCATCCGCTCAAGCACGTCGACGTCGCCGGTCACGCCGTCGGCAAATCGCAGGCGAAGCACGCCGTGGCGCACCACGGCGACGTCGGTCATCTCAGGGGTCAGTCCGATCATTGGAGCGGTTCGATCTCGTTCAGTGTCTCACCAGCTCGCGCGAGGCGCCAGTTCTCGAGCAGCTCTTCTCGGTGCAGCTCGGCCCATGCGAGCACAAGGCGCAGTTGCCGAACGTCGAGCGTGCTCTCGATGACCTCGATCTGATCGATCCGGATCTTGGCCTCCTGCCCGGAATGGCGGGCGTGGAAGTGCGGATGGCCGTGATCGTCGAAGAACATCGCGATCACGATCCCGTAGAAGCGACAGATCGCTGGCACCACCCGATGGTGGCGCGGGCGCCGGTCGACTCGCCACAGCTCACCCGCCGTGGCGTCGGGGACGGCCCGCCTCCCACCAGTCGGTCTGCGGCTCGCCGGTCTCCCGCCACCACTCGACGGTCAGCGCCGCGCTCTCCCAATCAGAGCCGCCCGAACCACAGAAGCTCCACAGCTTCTGGGCAGAGCGCTTGTACTGATGGATCAGCTCGTCGAGCTCGAAGGGATCGATCTCGCCGGCGTCCATCCGCTCGATGCCTTGCCGCACGTGCTCCAGCAAGCGCCGCAACTGCTCCTCGTGGTACTCGCCGATCACCAGGCGGGCCGCGCGCCGACGCGTCCGCTGGTCCTCGATGTCGCGGATCCGCGAGGGCTCGCTCATGCCGATGAAGCTACCGCTCTCAAGCCCTGCGGAGAGAGAGAAAGCCACCGGGCCAGGGCCCTCCCTTCTGCCGAAACAGAACCAACGCCGACGGGGCTCCCGCAGGTGCAGCCCGCAGCCAGGGTGGTCGGCAGTTTGTGCTGGGTCACCACCCCGGAGATTCCTCGGCGCCGCACACATCCGTGGCCGGTTTGCCGCTCACGCAGCCATCTCGCGCGGCCGCGTGAGACAACTCCCTTTGGTGCACAAGCGGTCACGTCGCGCCGATCGCGGCGCGCCGGAGCGGTGCGCAGCCCCTCCGCACCAAAACGGGAAGTGGGCGTGCTCGGCGCGGCGTGATCGCTTTGGCGACGGAGCAGCAGCGGACGGGAGGCGCCGGCGGACTTCGGAGATTCGTCCAAGGCGGGCAGGTCGGACGGCGGTGTGGGCGCTCCCGGTCGGAACGCAAAGCAACAGCGCCGCGTCAGACTATACGCGGGTATGGGCAGCAAGCAGGCTGGCAGGGAGCACCTCGCATGGGTCGACTGGGCAGCCGCGCACAATGCTTTCGTTCCGGAGCTGGGGCACGATGCCGGGATCCGGAGGCGCTTCGAGACGCGGCGATCAATCGCCGCCTCGAGGCTTACGCTGCGATCCTGCACCGCGCCGGAGGCGCGGTGATAGGGACCGTGTCGTTGTGGCCGAACTGCGGTCGCCTCGAGCACGTGGATCGCTTCAGGAGTGACGCGCGCGCCTCGATGTCTCGGCGAATCGCGCCAGGAGTGCGGCGAGTGCTTCGACGTCTTCGTCCTGCCAGTCCGTCAGGTGAGCAGCGAGGGTCTTTCGCGAGGAGTCAGCGGCTCGCTTGAGCGCTTGCGTGCCCGCTTTCGTGAGTTGAAGCACGTGGCCGCGGCGCCCCGGCCTTTCCTCGGCGCGGGTGAGCAGACCTGCAGTCTCCAGCTCAGCGATCTGGCGCGACACCGTCGACTTGTCGAGTCCGTATGCGGCGGCTACATCGGCCGCCCGAGTGTCCGGTTCTGCGTCGATGAAGCTGAGGAGGCTGTGGGCCACCAGGGACAAGCCGGGATGAAGCTGAGCGCCGAGCTCCCGGGATTGTCGTGAGACGAAGGTGAGGCCCTCGTAGAGCCGGTCGATGTTGGTACGGCGGTCTGTCACAGGTATCTAGAGTTGCAACTTACAACTCCATTGTGCTAGGGTTGCAGACCACAACTATAGCGGTCGATGGAAGTCGACCTCGGACCCAGGAGGCCGCCATGTCTCAGTTGGAAGCAGTGACCGAGTTCGGTCCCCACGCCGACGCGTCGAGCGTCGAGCGAGCAGAGCCGCTGGAAGTCATTGTCGGTTTCGACGGATCTCGATCCTCGCTGCAGGCGCTCGAAACCGCCCGACAGCTCGCTGACGATCACGCCGGGCGCGTTCATGTCGTCTACGTCGCGCACGTGCCCGCCGCGGCCGCCATCTCAGCGGAGGCGCTCGTGGGGGTCCGCGAGGGCTTCGGCGCCATCGCGCATGAGCTCACCGAGGCGGCGTCCGCGGTACTCGGCGCGTCTGGGCGCCGGTGGACTTTCAGCGACGCGATGGAGCCGTCACCCACGAACTGGTTGCCGCTGCCGAGGCACTCGATCAACCCGGTGGCCACGCCAGGATCGTGATCGTCGTAGGCAGCGCGGATCACGCCTACCACCCGACTTGGCGGCTCGGTCCCAGGCCACCTCGCCCACCAGAACAGATTCGCCCTCACCGTAGTGCCCACTGAGCACTCCCATGGCGAGCCGGTCCGGTCCGGCGACACGTCCGACCGGCGACAGCCCCACACGACAAGAGCGAAATCCACCCGCAACTCAAGGAGTCTCCCATGAAAGCTCAGCTTCTCAACGATTTCGGTGGCGTCGACCAGTTCACCGTCGGCGAGGTTCCGACACCCGATGCCGGGTCCGGGCAGGTCCGAATCCGCGTCCACGCCATCGGCATCAACCCGATGGACATCAAGATCCGCAACGGATGGCTGCGCGATGTCGTCAAGACGTCGTTCCCGGCGATCTTGGGCAGCGACGTCGCCGGCGTGATCGACCAGATCGGTGACGGCGTGACGGGACGGTCCGTCGGAGACCGAGTCGTCGGGCTCACCGAGAGCGGTGCCTATGCCGAGTACACCCTCATCCGCGACGACATCATCACTTCGATTCCGGACACCCTCGGCTTCGAGCACGCCGTCACGATCCCCACCGCCGCCGAAACCGCGCGCCGCGTGATCAAGCTGCTCGACCCCCAGGCGGGTGAGACCGTCGTCGTCAGCGGGGCCGCCGGATCGGTCGGAAGCGCCGCGGTGCAGCTTCTCGCCCGCGACAACGTGAACGTGATCGCAACGGCCAGCGAGAACAACCACGACTACCTCCGCAGACTCGGCGCGAACCCGACGACGTACGGAGAAGGCGTCACCGACCGCATCCGCGAACTCGCACCCGACGGCGTCGACGCCATCTTCGACGTCACCGGCCAGGACTTCATCGACGCCGCCATCACCCTGCGCGGGGGCGCCGAGCGCATCGTCACCATCTCAGACTTCGACGCCGCCGACCGCGGCATCACTGTCTCCGCCGGCGACGCCTCCCAGATCACCAGCGCAGACTTCGCACCCGTCGTAGCGCTGGCAGCCTCCGGCGAGTTCGCCACCGAGATCGCTCAGACGTTTGAGTTCGATGACCTCCCAGCGGCCCACGAGCTCAGCGAGACCGGCCACCTGCGCGGCAAGATCGTCGTTACCGGCCCCCTTTCCCCCGGCTCGGTGTACGTGCCAGGAGACGAGCACTATGACGATCTCGTCGTCTCGTGGAACTCCATCGCTGACCAACGTCCAGCCCTGGTCGCGCGCCCACCCGACGCTGGCGCGCTCGCGCGCGTTGTCGCCCATGCGTCACGTGTCGGCCTGCGGGTGGCGGTCCAGGGTACGGGGCATGGCGCATCGGGGCGCATCGGCAACGACGTCGCCCTGATCTCCACCGCCGACCTGCAGTCCGTGCAAATCGATCCGGTCGCCCGCACCGCCTCCGTTGGAGCCGGCGTCACCTGGGGCACGCTCGCTTCGGCGGCCGCGCAATCGGGGCTGGCGGGCCTTGCGGGAACCGCCCCAACGGTCGGCGTGGCGGGCTACCTCATGGGCGGTGGATTGGGCTGGCTAACGCGGCGCCATGGCTTGGCAAGCGCGAGCCTGCTCGCCGTCGACTACGTCGATGTCGACGGAACAGAGCGGCGCACAGACGAGACCGAGGACGCCGACGTCCTCTGGAGCTTCCGGGGTGGTGGCGGCGGCGCGGGCATCGCCACCCGCCTGCACCTGCGCCTGTTTGAGTATCGGTCCCTGCACGCCGGGGCGCGGTTCTGGGCGATTGAGCACCTTCCCGAGGTGCTCAACAGCTGGCTGGCTTGGACCGAAGGAGCTCCGACGTCGGTCACGTCGATGTGCTGGGCGCTGCAGGCGCCCGATGTCCCGGAAATGCACGAGGCGCTGCGAGGACGGGCCGTCGTCGCCGTCGGAGCCTGCGTCGTCGACGCCGACGATCCAGAAGCGATCATGCGGAGCTCCTTTGCCGGCCTGCCACAGCCGCTCATGGATACCTATGCGGATCGTCGGGCCGACCAGCTCGGAGACATCCACCTCGACCCGCCCGGCCCGGTGCCGGCGCTTGGCGATGGTCGACTCATCAGCCGTCCCGGCGCCGACGAGGCGCTCGCCGCCTTCAAAGCCAGCGCCATCCAAGCCGAAGGGCCGCTCACGCTCGTTGAACTACGTCATCTCGGCGGAGCGACGTCATCTCGGCGGAGCGGCGCACACGCACGCAGACGCCGGAGCGCTGACCGCCTTAGAAGGCGACTTCACAGTGGGGGCCACTGGAGGTGCGCCCACGGCGGAGCTAGCCGCGAGCGTCGAAGAGCGCTTGACCGCGGTGATGGCTGCCACAGCTCGCCTCGACCTCGGCGTCGGTCTAGCGGCGCTACGGGGCGGACGCACAAACACGCTCGACGCCTTGCACCCCAAGCGCGCAGACCGGCTGCGCAGCTTACGCAAGCGGCGGGACCCCGATGGGCGCCTTCGCCCAGCAATGAGACTACTCGCCGCGGTGGACGAAACCGAGGTGACACAGTGAACCCCGACCCACGGTCACAGCAACGACGTCCGCGGCTGCTCGACGACCCCCGACCACGTACACCGGCTGCTCGCCATCCATCAGACCGGCGTACTGAATCCCCAACACGACCTGGCACAGCGCCTCGACCCCCTCGGGCGTGCCCGGCCGATCCAACCCGGCCAGCTCAGCCATCCCGGCAGCAATCGGCTCAGGCACCGTCAGCCCCGGCTGCGTGCGCGGCTTCGTGTCCAACCAGCCCGGCGCTCGCGGCCCCACCACACCGAGGACCGACGCAAGCCGAGCATCCAGCGAGACCGGCGTGTCCAGGTAACCCACGATCCCGACCATACGCCTACGCAGGTGATCGCCGCGACCCTGCCCCCTTCGGCTCGTGATGGCGTTGAGGGTACGTTTGGGGTGAGCTTCAGCCGCCGTGCCCAGAGTCGCAACTCCGCGAAGGCAGGACAGCGCATCGAGCGCCCCGCGTTCTGCGCGCCGAGCAGGCGGCGGTTCTAAACCCAGATCCACGGCAGAGTGCCTCGCCCGAATGAGCAGAACCAGATTCGAGTCGGTTCGGTCTGTGCCCAGCTTGGTCGCCGGACAGCGAGGCCCGCCGGATAGCTCTGCTTTGGAACGCCCACGTCCCGAACGCGTCCGATCAATACAGTGATCGCGTGGGAGCAGTGGTGGAACTTCATGCGGCGACGGTGTGGGCGTTGGACCTGGATGTCGACTGGGACTCAATCCTTCCTGCCGAACCGGAAAGGCTCCCCGAGTCGGAGTGGGAGTCTCCGGTCACCACGTTGCTCCGGCGGCTGCACACGCGCGCGCACAGGATCCCAGACTTCGAGCTCCCGCCCTCCGAGATTGCGCAGGCAATGGCTGTCCTCGGGTCACTCAACCCTCCATCCCGCCAGGAAAGCGTCGACGTCTTGGTGGACCTCGCCGAACGGATCAACCCCGCCGCGCTCTGGGCCGAACCAGCCCCGGAGTGGATGCAGTACGGCCTAGACGAATGGGGTTGGCCACTTGGTGAACCATCGGAGTGGCTCCCGGAGCATCTCGCGGCCGCCGCTGATCTCGGGGCGCTCAAGTCACCCGTCAAATACCAAGAGCTCTGGCATCCCAACCCTGGTGAGACCATCACCTGGTCCACCACCACTTCGCTCAACGATCCGTACCTGAAGCCGATCCCGCCGCCCAGCGACACGACCATCCCGAAGAGCACGTCGTTGATGAGGTTCACCGGGATCGAGCCGGACACCATCGAGCACGTAGCCCTCCTGCAGTGGTGGTCGCACCTCTCGGCGATGGCCGAAGAACTGCACACACGCATCGTCGACATCACCGGATACGTCGAGATCAAAAGCCGCTAGACCTGCGGCGGAGCGAGAGCAGGGCCGCCAACGCGCTCGGTCCCCTAGCCCCGGGTTCGCGACTTGGGTTCCAGCGCCGGCCTGCAGGCGCCGGCCGAACGGCTGCGCGGCGATGTCGAGAACCCGTCAACGTCTCCGACCGTAGGGTGAGCACCCCACTCACGAGGAGCACCGCGATGCGCTACATCCTGCCGATCTACCACAACACCGAGACCTGGAATGGCTTCTCCCGGGAGGACGAGGACGTCTTCATGCACGCCGCCGGGGAGGAGGGCTGACCGATGCTCACCCTCTACGAGCATCCCTTCGCGCTCTACTGCCAGAAGGTTCTGGTCGCGCTCAACGAGCAGGGCGTCGCCTACGACGTCCTCGAGGAGCAGCGCGATTTCGACCGCGCCGAACTGGCCGAGCTGTGGCCGCCTGCGTCGATCCCGGTGCTGCGCGACGGCGACCAGATCATCGGTGAGACGTCGATCATCATCGAGCACGTCGCCGGCACGCGGCTGGTGCCTTCGCTGGAGGCCCGCAAGTGGGACCGCCTCTGCGACCAGTACATCTCCGACGCCGTCCAGGCGATCGTCCTCGACACGATCGAGGAGCGCTTTGACGAGCGCGCGGTCGCCCAGGCGCGGGGCCGGCTCGAGATGGCCTACGGTATGCTCGAGGCGCAGCTCACGCAGCACGAGTTCCTCGCCGGCGACACTTTCACGATCGCCGATTGCGCCGCCGCTCCGGGCCTGTTCTACGCCCTCGCGATCCACCCATGGGATGAGGGCACCCGCCCGCAGCTGACGCGGTACTACCGCGCGTTGGCGCACCGGCCGTCGTTCGCCAAGGTCATCAGCGACGCGCGGCCCTACCGGCACCTGTTCCCGCTCCCCTGGCCGGCCGACTTCGACCGCTACCACTAACGTCCGCGGGACGGCGCGCCACCTGCCAGCGATCGGACGTCCTGCTCGACATGCTTCACCGTCGACACATGCGAGCTCACCGACACGACGGGCGACTTCTGTATCGCACGGCAATCGGGAACCTCGGAGATCTCCTGACCAGCCGATGAGACTGTCCGATCGGCACGATCTGAGGAGCGGTAGCGTCCAACTCAGAGCCCTCCGCTGCCGCAGTTGAGGGTCATCGACGCGCGCGGGGTTGCGTCCCTGCCTTCCGCGCGCCAAGCGGGTGTCGTCGCCGGTGGTTCGTCGTGCGAGTCGGACTCCGCAGTATCAGTCGCTCGCGTCAATGAGGGCGTGCAAAGGAGGTGGTGCGGCATGTGCGCGATGCCGGAGTACTGCGGATCGCCGAGCTCGATCACGGTCCAGCTGCCGTCCGTGAGCTGTGCCACATCGACCGCTGCGAGCCGCACGTCGATCCGGCCGGCTACCGAGGCTGCGAGCTTGAGGAGCTCATCGGTCTCAGCGTCGGTCAGTGGACCGAATGTATCGTAGCCCTTCCCGTAGAACCCTGAGCCGATCACCGCGCCGTCGAGGACGTAGACGCGGTACTCACGCGAGACGGGAAACCCGGCGACCTGCACCCCGTTCTGGCGCAGCGGCAGGATCGTGCGGGCGATCACCGCGCCGCGTTCGGAGATCTCGAACCGCTCAGCCCGTGCGAGCATCGCCTCCAGCTCCGAGGTGTCGTGGGCGAGGCAGGCTTCCCAGCCGTTCTCCTTGCGGGACTTCACAAGCCCCTTGACGAATGCCGGACTCCCGAGCGTCGCGAGTGCCGACTCGCAGTCAGCGCTGGTTCGGATGATGACGCTTGGGGCGGTGAGGTCGCTGATCAGCGGATAGAACCGGTCGAACTCCATCAACGTCCGCGATCCCCCGACCGTGTTGATCATCGCGATCCCGTGCGCGATAGCGCCCTGGTACAGCTGCTCGTAGTACTCCGGAGTCGAGATGAACCGGGACAGGAACCCGACTGCCTGCTCGAAGCGCCCAACACGATCCAGTGCATCCTCGATCGAGACCTCGCCGAACTCGTACGGGAGCGCGATCACCCGCAGACCGATGTGCCTGGCGGTATCCGCGAGCCGGGCGACGAACTGCTGCACAGTGGAGCGGTCCCGCTCCTACGGCGCCTGCCGGAACACAACGACCTCACTCGCAGCGCGCCGCCCGGCGCGAATGTCGTCACGCTCATCGCCTGATGATGAACGGTCGCCGCCTCAGCGAAAGCCTCAGACGATGCTTGCGAGCGCGAGCCCGGTGCCCGTGTCGGCACGATCCGAAGATCTGATCATCGGCGGGAGATCCCGCCCCGGCCTGACAGCTCTGCTCTCCAACTTTGCGGGTGCAGCCCGCCTTGGGGTTGCGTCCCCGCATTCCGCGCAAAGGCGCGCGCCGGTCGACGCCGGCTCCTGAGACTCGCTCCGCGCGGCATGCAGGTCTGCCGCGAGTGCTAGCGACGTGTCGCTCGGCGGCAAGCACGGGCAGCGAGCCGACGGTCGCTTCGCCCCCCGGAGACGCTCGAGCCCGGCGATCGCAATGCCACGAATCCAATCGCCGCGACTGCGACCACGCCGGCGACGCTGTCTGGTGCGCTGCCCCGTTTGTCGGGTAAGCCCGGCACATTGCTGTGCCGGGCTCCCCTAAGAACCGGACGAGCGGCTTTCACCGCATCCGGCTCAAGCAAGCCGTGGCAGGTCCGGCGGCGCGACGTCGTACGATCCGCTCAACTCGGAGGGGGTCGTCCGCGGGTCCGTTCACCACGACCGTGGTCG